>NZ_JBFAZW010000071.1:0-62349 GCF_040682015.1 Dactylosporangium sp. NPDC051485 | reverse complement strand
GCCGCCGAGGCGGCCGACGTCGTGCTCACCGCGGACCGCGTCGACGGCCTCGCCGATGCGATCCTCGTCGCCCGGCGCGCCCGCCGCATCGCCCGCCGCTCGGCCGCGGTCGGCATGGCCCTGTCGCTGGCCGCGATGATCCCGGCCGCGGCCGGGCTGCTGACGCCGGTGGCCGGTGCGCTGCTGCAGGAGGCCATCGACGTCGCGGCCATCGGCCTCGCCCTGACGGTCCTGCTGCCGCAGCGCACGCACACCGTCACCATGCCGGCCGCCGACCTCGCCGTCGCCCGGCAGCTGTACGCGCAGCACACCGCCATCCGCCCGCTCGTCGAGCGGATCCGGGCCGTCGCCGACGACCTCTCCGTCGCCCGAGGCGACCTCGGGCCCGTCCGTGAGCTGCTCGACCGGCTCGAGACCGACCTGCTCCCGCACGAGCGGGCCGAGGAGGCGCAGCTGCTGCCGATCGTCGCGCGGGCGCTCGGCGGTCCCGACCCGATCGCGGCGCTCAGCCGCACCCACGCCGAGATCGAGCACCAGATCCGCCGGCTGCGCCGCATCCTGCCCGACCCCGGCAACCGGCCCGAGCCGGAAGACGTGATCGACCTGCGGGCCGGCCTCTACGGCCTGTACGCCATCATGCAGCTGCACAACGCCCAGGAGGAGGAGAACGCGTTCAGCCTCATGCCGCCGTCCGCAGGCTGATCCCGGGCGCCAGGCTCACCCCTTGCGCGGGTGGGCGCTGAAGAACTGCCAGATCGTGTCGGTCGCGTTCAGCGCGGTCGACGGCGCCGGCAGCCCGAGCAGCTTCTCCACCGCGGGCATCGGCGTGCCGCCCGGCCACTGGTGCCCGGCCCCGGCGACGGTGATCAGCTCGACGTCACGCCCGTCGGGGCAGTGCGCCAATGACGTGGTGACCGAGCCCGAGGTGTGTGTCTGCGGTGCGGCGCACCGCGCGACTTTCCGCCAGTTGGCGATCTGGTCGGGCACCGAACCGCCGTCGATCCTGACCGGGATCAGCCCCACGCCGTCGTTGTTCATCTTCCCCGGCTTGCCGTCGTACGGGACGATGTCGTCGCCGGTGCCGTGGACGTGGATCACGGAGATGGGGGCCGGCGACGGGCACTGCCCGAGCAGCTTGCCCGACACCACCCCGATCGCGGCGAACGTGTCGCTGTCGCAGGCCAGCCGGTAGGCGAGCATCCCGCCGTTGGATATCCCGGTGGCGTAGGTCCGGGCCGGATCGATCGGCAGATCGTCCGAGACCGCCGCCACCATGTCCTTGATGAACGCCACGTCGTCGACGCCGCCGTGGGCCGACGGGCCGCAGCAGTCGGCGCTCACCACCCAGGAGCGCAGGAGCCCGTCCGGGTATGCGACCACGAAACCCTTGCGGTCGGCCTCGGCATTCCAGCCGTACGCCATCTCCGCCTGCAGGCCGTCACCGAGGGCGCCGTGCAGCATCACGACCAGCGGCACCGGCTTCGACATCGACAGGTTGGCCGGCCGGTACAGCCGATACGTGCGCTTCTTGCCGCCGACGGTGATGCTGTGGTCGGTCGAACCCACGGCGACGGCCGGGCTGGGGACCTTGCCCGCGCCGGCCTTGGTCGTGCTCGCGGCGGTCGGCGTCGCCGTGCCATGCCCCTGCTGCTGCGCCGCGTCGCAGGCGATGAGCACGATGAGCACGCCCACGGCCGCCACCGTCCACACGGTACGCCTGACGGTCGCCACACTGCTGGATCGCCAATTCATGAAGCCTCCGCCTCGCTCGGCAACTCGTACCTCGTCGGTGGTGCCCGCTGGCCGGCCGGCGTCGTGCGCTGACCGGCCAGCGGGAAATACAATCCGCATGCCCAAGCGGGTCAGTTGCTTCGGCGCAGATAGTGCGCGTCCGGCCGCGGGCTGCCGCTGGTGCGCAGCCGCAGCAGCTCCCAGCCACCCTCGGGGACGTTGTCACCCTTGTCGGTGCGCAGGTTCATCGGGTTGGCCATGCCGAGGTAGATGGACGATCCGTCGGCCACCATGTTGCGCACGCCGTAGTTGAAGTAGTTGCCGAGCCCGGTGGTGTTCACCGGGCGGGCCGGCGACTGCGGGCTGTCGAACGCCCACAGGTCGGCGCCGTACGTCTTCGGGTCGGGCGTGCCGAACGCGGCCCGGACACCCGGGAGCGCCTTCGCCGGTGCGTACTGGCTGATCTGCCCCCAGTCCATCGTGCCGACGTACAGCGAACCGCCGGCGACCACCATCGACCAGGTGTAGTTGTTGTAGACGTTGCCGAACCCGGCCGAGCCCCACTTGGGCTTGTACCCGGTCGAGGCGAGCCGCCAGCCGCCGGCCCCGTTGTTCGCCTTCGGGTCGTACGTGGGCAGTTGCGACGCGCCGTACAGCAGGTCGACCGACGGGTTGCCCTTGTCGAAGCCGGTGGCGCGGAAGATGCTCGCCACGCGCTGGGTGTCCTGCACCGCGGCGGCGCCCTGCTGGTCGTTCGCCGGCTTGTACTGCTTCACCATGGCCGCCGTGGCCTGCAGCGGCACGTGCATCGTGCCCCAGTACAGGTAGCCGCCGTACGAGGCCAGCGAGCCGAGGCCGTACGTCTTGGCCACGACCGGGTCCGGCTCGTACTGGTTCACGCTCCACACCTGCCGCCAGCTGGTGGCGTCGTCCTTGGTGAGGCCGGGCTGCCCGTTGGCCAGCGGCGCGCTCATCCACAGGCCGGCCGCGGTCGCCTTCGTGCTCCCGCCGGCGCTGGCCCAGGTCGTGACGAAGATCCGGCCCTGGTGCACGGCGAGATCCGCGACCTGCGACGGCAGGTAGCCCACCGTCGTGAACTTGAACGGGTTGGACTTGTCGCCGGCCCAGCGCAGCACCGCGCCACCGCCCTGGCCCTCCGGACCGATGCCGACGCCGGCGTAGAGCGCGCCGTCGGCCACGACGAAGTGGCGGATGTTGCCGTACGTGTTGAGGCTCGTCGACCCGAGGTACTTGCCCGAGTTGCTGTCGAAGGCGAAGAGGTTGATGCCGAGCAGGCCCGGCCCGCCGAGCAGCACGACGCCGTTGTACGTGCCGGCGGCACGCATGCCGACGGTCGTGTTGAGCCGCAGGTTGTCGGTGCTGGACGCGTTGTTGATGTCGGCGGTCTTGTCGGTCAGCTTCTTCGTCGACGTCTGGTAGACGTACACCTTCGGCGCGCGCCAGTCGCCCAGCGCCGCCGCGATGTTGCCCACGCCGCTCGCGCTGCCCAGGCTGCCCAGGTTGCCGCCCAGGCCGCCGATCTTCTGGGCCAGCTGGTTGCCCATCTGGCTGGAGCCGTACTCACACACGTAGTCGTCGTTCTGGGTCGGCGTCGTCTGCGCAAGGCTCGTGCCGAGCGTGAGGCACTGGACGTTGGCGCCCGTCCCGAACCAGACCCGGTCGCCGGACTGGGCCAGGCCCCACACGTACGACTGGTTCACCTTCGCCTTGCCGTCCTTGCAGGGCGGTCCGGGCGGGTACGGCTGGCCGATCCCGGCAAAGCACTCGTCCGGTGCGGCCTTCGCCAGCAGTTCCGGCACCGAGGCCGTCCGCGCCGCCTGGGCCGTGACGGCGCCGCTCGCCGCCGGGGCGGCGGCGAACACCGGGATGGCCGCCAGGATGGCTGCTGGTAGTAGAGATCGGGCGAAGAACCGGATCCTGTGCATGCTTGTCCTCTCATCAGGTACAGGTCCGTCGGCGGCAGCCGCGGACGTCGAAAAGGGCGCAGAGATAAGGGATCCACCGACGGCAGGGGCGGCTGCCGTCGCGGGCGGATGACGGTACGGCGGCATACAGCGCTGTGCGCACCCTGGGCCGAGCGGGCGGGAGCGGGTGCCGACAGGCGGTACGGCATTGAAAGTCCGGCTGGAGATCAGCGCATCGGACGCTGTGCCGCGCGGGCGTCGCGCCGAGGCGCGGCATCTACAACGAGGTTTGTATCAGACCGCCGACGTGTGAACAGGACGATCGGCGAAGAGAGTCCTGAATAACCGGGGACAAACCGGAGGATGGTGTTATACGAATAGTGTGTCGCGGCCACAGCGTGCTGGAAGGCGCCGCGGACGAGCCGGCTGCGGACGCCGGCGGCGCGCACTCCGGACGTGAGCATTCTTCGGCCCGACGGCCAATAGTTCGCTCTGGTGAAGACCTGACTGCTCGGCGCACAAGGCTGCGTCGCGGGGCCAGTGTGCGCCTGCGCAATCCAACGCTGCACATCTGACCCATCGACGGGAGCCCGATGAAGACTGCATTCGGCGGCAACGACCTGGTTGTCGCCATCAATCCGTGTGGCGCGGTGGAGCCCGGTCCGCGGCTCGTGGCGGCCGCCGGTACCGGTGGCGGGCGCGGGGTCTTCGACCTGGCTCGCGGCGATCGCGCGGCCCTGCGGGCGCTGCAGCGGGCGGCGGCGTGGTCGGCGGGACCGATCGGGGTCCGGGTGCCGGCTGGCTGTCGAGCCACCCTCGCCGACGTGGAGCGCGCCGCGGGGGATCGGGTGAATTTGCTGGTGTTGCCGGCGGACGGCGCCGGGTGGTCGCTGGGGGAGGCGGCGCAGCGGCATCGGGTGCTGGTGGAGGTGAGTAGCCGTGCGCAGGCCCGGGCCGCGGCCGAGGCCGGCGCGCACGGGCTGATCGCACGCGGTTGCGAGGCCGGCGGGCAGGTTGGCGAGCTGAGCTCCTTCGTCCTGCTGCAGCAGCTGCTGGCCGATGAGGCGCTGGCGCTGCCGGTGTGGGTGGCCGGGGGCATCGGGCCGCGCACGGCCGCCGCGTGCGTGGTCGGCGGCGCCGCCGGTGTGGTGCTGGACAGCCAGCTCGCGCTCATGCCGGAGTCGGACCTGCCGGAGGACGTGCGGGCCGTGATCGGGCGGATGGACGGCTCGGAGACGGTGCTGTCGGACGGCGTGCGGGGCCTGCGCCGCGACGGCCGCCCGGACGGCACCGGCGAACTGCTGCCGGTGGGCCAGGACGGCTGGATGGCGGCCGTGTTCCGGCGCCGCTGGGGCACCACCGCCGCGGCGGTGCGCGGCATCCGCACGGCGATCGAGGCCGCGGCCGGTGACGACGCCGCGAGCGCGCTGCTGGCGCCGGGTGCGCCGCTGGCGCAGGCGCTGGGCGTGCGCATCCCGGTGGCGCAGGGCCCGATGACGCGGGTCAGCGACGTGGCCGGGTTCGCGGCCGCGGTCGCCGATGACGGGGCGCTGCCGTTCATCGCGCTCGCGCTGGCCACCGGCGAGCAGTCCCGGCGGATGCTGCGGGAGGCCGCGCAGCAACTGGGCCAGCGCCCGTGGGGGGTGGGCGTCCTCGGCTTCGCCCCGGAGGAGGTGCGCGCGGCGCAGCTCGCGGCGGTGATGGAGGTCCGGCCACCGGTCGTGATCATCGCGGGTGGCCGGCCGGCGCAGGCCAAGGCCCTCGAGGCCGACGGCCTCAACGCGTTCCTGCACGTGCCCTCGCCCGGGCTGTTGCGGCAGTTCCTGCGGGCCGGGGCGCGGCGGTTCGTCTTCGAGGGCGCCGAGTGCGGCGGGCACACCGGGCCGCGCACGAGCTTTGCGTTGTGGGAGGCGCAGGCGCTGGCGCTGGAGGAGTTCCTCGACGAGGCGCCGCCCGGCACCGCCGCGCAGGTGCAGGTGTTCTTCGCCGGCGGTATCCACGACGCACGTTCCGCGGCGATGGTGGCGGCGATGGCCGGCCCGCTGGCGCAACGCGGTGTGCAGGTCGGCGCATTGATGGGCACCGCCTACCTGTTCACGCGCGAGGCGGTCGAGTGCGGGGCGATCCAGCCGCTGTTCCAGCGCGAGGCGCTGGATGCGACGGTCACCGCGCTGCTGGAGACCGCGCCGGGACACGTGACGCGGTGCCTGCACACGCCGTACGTCGACGACTTCCACCGGATGCGGCGGGAGCTGGACGCGGCGGGGGTGGACGCCCGACAGGTGTGGGAGCAGCTGGAGACGCTCAACGTCGGCCGGCTGCGCATCGCCAGCAAGGGCCTGCGCCGCGACGGCGACGCGCTGGTCGCCGTGGACGAGCAGGGCCAGCGCGCCGAGGGTATGTTCATGGCCGGCCAGATCGCGGTCCTGCGCGACGCGCAGACCACCGTGGCCGCCCTGCACGCCGACGTGACGGTGGGGGCGCGGCGCTTCCACGCCGGGAGCATCGCCGCGCTGACGGCGGTGCTCGGGCCGGACGCCGCGGTGGCCGAGCCGACGCCGCCACCCCTGGACGTCGCCATCGTCGGGATGTCGTGCGTCCTTCCCGGCTCGCCGGACCTGACCGCGTTCTGGCAGACGATCCTCGGCGGCCGCGACGCGGTGACCGAGGTGCCCGCCGAGCGCTGGGACGCGGACACGTACTACGCGCCCGAGGTGGAGCCGGGACAGACGGGCCGGATCAGCGTGTCGAAGTGGGGCGGCTTCATCGCGCCGGTGCCGTTCGACGCGATCGGGTACGGCATCCCGCCGGCGGCGCTGGCCAGCATCGACCCGGCCCAGCTGCTGGCCCTGGAAGTGTCGCGGCGGGCGCTGGCCGACGCCGGGTACCACCACGGCTCGCCCGCGGTCGACCACACCCGCACCGGGGTCGTGTTCGGCGCCGAGGCGGGCAGCGACCTGAGCAACGCGAAGGTGGTCCGCACCTCGCTGCCCGCGTACCTGGGTGAGGTGCCGGCGGACCTGGCCGGGCAGCTGCCCACGGTCACCGAGGACTCGTTCCCCGGCGTCCTGGCGAACGTGATCGCCGGGCGGGTGGCCAACCGGCTGGACCTCGGCGGGCCGAACTTCGCCGTGGACGCGGCCTGCGCCTCCTCGCTGGCGGCGATGGACGCCGCCTGCAAGGAACTGGCCACCGGCGGCAGCGACCTGATGCTCTGCGGCGCGGTGGACCTGCACAACGGCATCCACGACTACCTCATGTTCAGCTCCGCGCATGCGCTGTCGCCGACCGGGCGGTGCCGCACGTTCGACTCCACCGGCGACGGGATCGCGCTCGGCGAGGGCGTCGCGTGCGTCGTGCTCAAGCGGCTGGCCGACGCGCGGCGCGACGGCGATCGCGTCTACGCGGTGATCAAGGGCCTGGGCGCGGCCAGCGACGGGCGGGCGCTGGGGCTGACCGCGCCGCGCGCCGAAGGGCAGCGCCGGGCGCTGGACCGGGCGTACGCGCAGAGCGGCGTCTCCCCGCGGCAGGTGGGCCTGCTCGAGGCACACGGCACCGGCACCGTGGTCGGCGACCGCACCGAGCTCCAGACCCTGACCCGGCTGTTCGTCGATGCCGGCGCGGCGCCGGGCAGCTGCGTGCTCGGTTCGGTCAAGTCGCAGATCGGCCACACCAAGTGCGCCGCCGGCCTGGCCGGGGTGATCAAGGCGGCGCTGGCGCTGCACACCGGCATCCGGCCGCCGACGATCAACCTGACCCGGCCGAACCCGGCCTGGGACGCACAGACGAGCCCGTTCGCCTTCTGTACCGAGGCCCGCCCGTGGGCGGCCCCGGCGCGGGAGCGCATCGCCGGGGTCAGCGCGTTCGGCTTCGGCGGCACCAACTTCCACGTCGTGCTCGCCGCGGACCCGTACACGCCCGAACCGCGCCACGCCCGCGACGAGTGGCCGGCGGAGCTGTTCTGCTTCCGCGGCCGGGATCGTGCGGCGGCGCACCAGGCGGTGGGCCGGCTCGCCGAGCTGCTGCGCAACGCCGACCGGTACGGCCGGCCGCGGCGGCTGCGGGACCTGGCCGCCACCGCCGCCGCGCAGGCCGACCCGCGCTCGGGACCCGTCCAGGTCGCGATCGTCGCCCGCGACACCGACGAGCTGGACCAGCTGCTGCGCCGCGCGCTCGCCGGCGAGCACGACCCCGGCCGGGGCCTGGTCCAGCCGGCACAGGGCACGGCCGGCGGCCGGGTGGCCTTCCTCTTCCCCGGGCAGGGCAGCCAGCGCCCGGGCGCCTTGGCCGAGCTGTTCGTGGCCTTCCCCGAGCTGCGGGAGTACCTCGATCTCGGGCCGGACCTGGCGGACCGGCTCTTTCCGCCGGCCGCGTTCGACCCGGCCGCGCAACACGAGCAGCAGCAGCGGCTCACCGACACCCGGGTGGCGCAGCCGGCGCTCGGCATCGGCGGGCTCGCCGTCGCCCACCTGCTGCGCCGCCTCGACGTCCACCCCGACCTGGCCGCCGGGCACAGCTACGGCGAGCTGGTCGCGCTGAGCGTGGCCGGCGCCCTCGACCCGCCGGCCCTGCTGCGGCTCAGCCGACAGCGCGCCGAGGCGATCCTCGGCGCCGCCGGCGACGATCCGGGCACCATGGCCGCGGTCAGTGCCACCGCCGAGCAGATCCTCGCGGTCCTGGCCGACGCGGGTCTCGCCGACCGGGTCGTGCTGGCCAACCGCAACGGCCCCACCCAGCAGGTGATCTCCGGCCCCACCGCCGCGGTGCAGTCGGCGGTCACCGCCCTGAAGGCCGCCGGCCTGACGACGCACCGGCTCAACGTCGCCTGCGCCTTCCACAGCCCGCTCGTCGCCGGCGCCGTGGACCGCTTCGCGCAGGTGCTCGCCGCCGAACCGGTGGCGGCGCCGCACATCGAGGTCTGGTCCAACCGGACCGCCGCCGCGTACCCGGCGGACGCCGACGGGGTCCGGCGCGAGCTGGCCGCCCAGGTCGGCGCGCCGGTCCGCTTCGTCGAACAGATCGAGGCCATGTACGCCGCCGGCGCCCGGACCTTCGTCGAGACCGGCCCGGGGCAGGTCCTCACCCGCCTCGTCCAGGCCATCCTCGCCGATCGGCCGCACCTTGCCATCGCCTGCGACCGCAACACCGGCGAAGGGCTGCGCGACCTGCTCACCGCGGTAGCACAGCTGGCCTGCGCCGGGGTGCCGGTGCAGACCGGCTGGCTGTTCCACGGCCGCGACACCGTCGAGGCCGGTCCGACCGTGCCGTCCGACCGTCCCTTCTGGACAGTGGACGGCCAGCTCGTCCGCGACCGGGAGGGCGCCTGCATCCCCGGTGGGTTGACGCCCCCGCGACGCATCAAGGAGCTGTCCATGACCTCAACCATCCGGCCCGCCACCGGCGGCCACGACAACGGGACCCGGCGACCGGGCCAGGACGAACTGCTCGCCGAGTACCTGCAGACGAATCGCGAGCTCATCGCCTCCCAGCGCGACGTCATGCTCGCCTACCTCGGCAGCGACGCCCTCGACGGACACGGCCCGGCGCCCGCCACCGCGAGGCCACCGCTGCCGGCGCCGCCCGCGGCAAGCCCGCCCGTGTCCGCCACGCCCGTGTCCGC
Source organism: Dactylosporangium sp. NPDC051485 (assembly GCF_040682015.1). Classification (NCBI taxonomy): domain Bacteria; kingdom Bacillati; phylum Actinomycetota; class Actinomycetes; order Micromonosporales; family Micromonosporaceae; genus Dactylosporangium; species Dactylosporangium sp. NPDC051485. The sequence continues at coordinate 53,073 of NZ_JBFAZW010000071.1, read as the reverse complement.
CACGCCCGTGTCCGCCACGCCCGTGTCCGCCACGCCCGTGTCGATGCCGGCCGCGATGCCCGTGTTCACGCCGTCCAGCAACGGCAGCTCCAGCAACGGCAGCTCCAGCAACGGGGGCGCCAGCAACGGCAAGGTCACCAGCGTGGCCGCGGTCGCCACGCTGGTGGTGCAGGCGCCGAAGCACGACTTCCAGGGTGCGGTGCTGGCGGTGCTCAGCGAGCGGACCGGTTACCCGGTCGACCTGATCGATTTCGACCTGGACCTGGAGGCGGACCTCAGCATCGACTCGATCAAGCGGGCGGAGGTGGCCGGGGATGTCGTGGCCCGGCTCGGGCTGTCGGGCGAGGGTGACGAGTCGGAGCTGGAGGAGCTGGTCAAGGCCCGGACCGTGCGGGCCATGGTCGACTGGCTCACCACCCGGCTGAGCGACGCGCCCGCCGCGCCGCCCGCACCCCGGCCGATACCCGCCCAGAGCCGGACCGAGGCGCCGGCCGTCAACGCGGGCGCGCGGCCGGGCGTCGCGCCGGCGCGCCTGCTCCCCACGCTGGTTGCCGCCGCCGACGAGCCGATCCGGCCGGCGACGGCGCTCGCGGGCGCCACGCTGGTGCTCACCGGGTCCGGTACGGTGGCCGGCCGCGTCGCCGAACTGCTGCGCCGCCACGGAGCGACCGTGCGCGCCGGCACGCTCGCCGACCCGGGCCCGCTGGAGGGGGCCGACGGGCTCGTCCTGCTCGACGGGCTGGAGGCGTCGAGTGCGGCGGCGCCGCTGCTGCCCGGCGCGTTCGGGCTGATCAAGCAGGTCCTCGCGGGCGGGCCGCGCTACGTGCTGGCGGCCGCCGACGCGAACGCCGGTGCCCGCGCGGACGGGCTGCGGGGCCTGGTGCGCAGCGTCGCCCGGGAGTACCCGTCGACCGCCGCGCGGCTGGCCGTCGTGGACGGCACGCAACCCGCGGACCAGCTCGCCCGGCAGATCGTCGACGAGCTGCTCGCCGGGGGCGATGCGGCGGTGGTGCATCATCGCGGCGGCGCGCGGCAGACGTACGAGATCGTCCCGGCGAGCCTCGGCCCGCTCGCCGCCGGCGGTGCCGGACCGGCCGGAGATGGTGTGGCGGAGGCCCGGGCGGCCGGCCTCGACCGCGACTCGGTGGTGGTCCTGGTCGGCGGCGCACGCGGCATCACCTCCTGGTTCGCCCGGGCGCTCGCCGGGGCGGCCGGGTGCCGCATCGAGCTCATCGGGCGGACCCCGCGGCCGCAGGGCCCGGAGGATCCGGCACTGGCGGCGGCCACGGACGAGGTCTCGCTGCGGGCCGCGCTCGCGCGCCAGGGCGGCGCCACACCGGCGGAGCTCGCCCGCAGGGCCCAGGCGATCCTGGCCGGCCGGGAGGTCGACGCCACCCTGCGGGAGCTGGGCGAGCTGGGGGCCCAGGTGCGCTACCACGCCCTCGACGTCCGCGACGCGGCGGCGACCGACCGGCTCATCGCGGCGATCCATCGCCAGCACGGCCGCATCGACGGGCTGGTGTACGCGGCCGGGGTGATCGAGGACAAGCTCATCGCCGACAAGGACCCGCAGTCGTTCGCCCGGGTCTTCGACACCAAGGTGGCCGGCGCCCGGGCGGTCCTCGACACGCTGGACCGGCTCGCCTGCGCGCCGAAGTTCGTGGTGTTCTTCGGCAGCGTCGCGGCCACCTACGGCAACCGCGGCCAGGCCGACTATGCGGCCGCCAACGACGCCCTGGAGGCGATGGGCGCCCGCTGGGCGGCCCGCTCCGGCAACCGCTGCCTGACCGTCCACTGGGGACCATGGGCGCCGGCCGACGGCCGCAGCGGCATGGTCAGCGTGGAGCTGAGCCGGGAGTACGCCCGGCGCGGCGTCGCGCTCATCGACCCGGAGGAGGGCGCGCTGAGCCTGCTGGGCGAGCTGGCCTGGGGGGATCCGGCGCTCACCGCCGTCGTCTACACCGCCTCGGCCGGGTGAGCACGGTGTACGGCGACGAGACGGCCATCGTGGGCATGGCGGCGCTGCTACCCGGCGCCGCCGACCTGGACAGCTACTGGCGCAACCTGGTCGAGGGCACCGACGCGATCAGCGACGCGCCGCCGGCGAGGATCGATCCGCAGTTCTACGACCCGGCGCAGGCGCACCGCCCGGACCGCCTGTACTGCCGGCGGGGCGGGTTCGTCGACGAGCTGGCCACGTTCGACCCGCTGCGCTTCGGCATCATGCCGGCGTCGATCGCGGACATCGAACCGGATCAGCTCATCGCGCTGCGGGTGGCGGCGGCCGCCGTCGACGACGCGGGCGGGCCGGACCGGCTGCCGCCCGGCGACCGGGTCGGCGTGATCCTCGGCCGGGGCGGCTTTCTCAGCCCGGGCCAGCTTCGGTACAACCAGCGGGTCCGGGTGTCCAACCAGGTGATCGAGGTGCTCCGGGAGCTGATCCCCGACCTGCCGGAGGGGCGGCTCGAGGCGGTACGGCGCAAGTTCGAGGAGCGGCTCGGCAAGCACCAGCCGGAGGGCGCCATCGGGGTGGTGCCGAACCTGGCCGCGTCCCGGATCGCCAACCGGCTCGACCTGCGCGGCGGGGTGTACACGCTCGACGCCGCCTGCGCCTCCTCGCTGGTCGCGGTCGACCAGGCGATCGCCGAGCTGAGCCGGGGCCGGCTCGACGCGGTGCTGGCCGGCGGCGTGCACCACGTGCACGACGTCGGCCTCTGGTCGGTCTTCAGCCAGCTCGGCGCGCTGTCCCGGCGGGGCGAGATCCGGCCGTTCGACAGGGCGGCCGACGGGCTGCTGATCGGCGAGGCCACCGGCATCGTCGTGCTCAAGCGGTTGGCCGACGCGCGGCGGGACGGCGATCGGGTCTACGCGGTGATCCGGGGCAGCGGGGTGTCCAGCGACGGGCGCGCGGTCAGCATGGTCAACCCGGCCACCGCCGGGCAGGCGCTGGCGATCCGGCGGGCCTGGGAGGCCGCCGGTCTCGACCCGGCCGCGCCGGACGCGCTGGGCATGCTGGAGGCGCACGGCACCGCCACGCCGACCGGCGACGTCGCCGAGCTGGACACCCTCGCCGAGGTGTTCGGCCCGCCCGGCGAGGGCCCGGCGCCGGTCATCGGCTCGGTCAAGTCGATGATCGGCCACGCCATGCCCGCGGCCGGCATTGCCGGGCTGATCAAGGCGGCCCTGGCCGTGTACCGCGGCGTGCTGCTGCCGACCCTGCACTGCGACGATCCGCGCCCGGAGCTGGCGCGCACCCGGTTCGCCCCGATCAGCTCCGCCCGGCCGTGGGAGAGCGACGGGCCGCGCCGCGCCGGCGTCAACGCGTTCGGCTTCGGCGGCATCAACGCCCACGTGATCCTGGAGGAGACGCCCGAGGCGTTCGCGGCCCGCCGCGGCGACACGGGCGCGGCCGGCCCGCTGGCGTCGGCCGCGGCGGTGAGCGTCGCCGAGCCGGACGAGGTGCTGTGGCTGGCCGCGCCCGACCCGGCCGCGCTGGGCCGCCTGCTCGACGCGGACGACACCGCGGTCCGCGACCTCGGCGCCGCCCGGGCCCGGCAGGGCGGCGGCGCCGACGGGCGGCCCGCGGACGTGGGCTGCCGGATCGGCATCGTCAACCCCGACGCCAAGCGCCTCGCCACCGCCCGCCTCGCCGTCGCCAAGGGACAGGCCTGGCGCGGCGCCCGCGACATCTGGTTCAGCCCGGCTCCGCTGCTCGCCGGCGCGGCCCCCGGGCGGCTCGCCTTCGTGTTCCCCGGGCCGGAGGCCGAGTTCGGCCCGCGCACCGCGGACGTCGCGGCGCGCTTCGGCCTGCCCGACCGGCAGTGGTCGGCCGCCGACCTGGGCCGGCACTGCGCCGGCCTGATCGAGCTGGGCAAGCTGCTCAACGACGCCCTGCACCGCATCGGGGTCACCCCGGACGCCGTCGCCGGGTACAGCATCGGCGAGTGGACCGCCGCGCTCACCAGCGGGCAGGTCAGCGTGTCCTCCATCGACGACGTCATCGCCGCGCTCGACCCGGCGTCGGTCGACGTCGCCGGCCACGCGTTCGCCGTCGTCGGCTGCGCCGCCCAGCGGCTCGGGCCGCGGCTCGCGCAGTACCCGGGCGTCGTGCTGTCCCACGACAACGCACCCGCGCAGTGCATCGTCAACGGGCCGGAGGGCGAGATCGACCGGCTCGTGGAGGCGCTGCGCGGCGACGGCTTCGTCTGCCAGAAGCTGCCGTTCCGCTCCGCCTTCCACACCCCGCTGTTCGCCTCCGGGCTGGAGTCGATCGGCGCCGCGCTGCGCCGCTGGCAGGTCCACCCCGCCCGGGTACCCGTCTGGTCGGCCACCCTCAAGGCGCCGTCCCCGAGCGACCCGGCCGGCGTCCGCGAGCTCTCCGTGCGGCACATGCTCGAGCCGGTCTGGTTCCGCGAGACCGTCCAGGCCATGTACGGCGCCGGGTTCCGGGTGTTCCTGCAGGTCGGCGTCGGGCAGCTGGCCTCGGTCATCGACGACAACCTGCGCGGCCGCGACCACCTCGCCATGCCGGTCAACGTCGCCCAGCGCAGCGGCCTGGGCCAGCTGCGCCGGGTCGCCACCGCGCTGTGGGTCGAGGGCGCCGCGCCGGACCTGCGCATGCTGGACCCGGCGGCCACGGGCCACACGCGTACGGCGGCCGCGGCGCCCGCCGCCCGAGCCACCCGCCGCGGCCCGGCCGTGCGGCTCGACCTCGGCGTGCCGCTGGTCCGCCTCGGCGAGGGGGCCGGCGACCTGCTCGGCATGCCCGCGCCCGGCGCGGCGCCGGTGAGCGAGCGCAACGTCGCGACGGCTTCGGTGGCGACCCACACCGCCGTGCCGGCGCCCCGATCACCGGCCACGCCGGCCCTGGCCGCGCTGAGCAGGCTTGCCGGCCAATCCAGCGCCGCCGCGGAGCTGGCCTCGCTGCTGGGCGGCGCGGGCAACGGCGGGAGCGGGCCCGGTGCGCCGCCGCCACCACCGCCGCCGGAGGTCCACCGCACGGTCCTGCGGGTCGCCCTCGACACGATGCCGTACCTGCGCGACCACTGCTTCTTCGCCCAGCCCGACGACTGGCCCGATCCCCAGGACCGCTGGCCCGTGGTGCCGGCGACCACCGTCATGCAGCACATGATGGACGCCGCCCGGCAGGCGGTTCCCGGCGCGCGGGTGGTCGCCGTGCGCGACGCCCGGTTCAACCGCTGGTGCGTCGCCGCCCCGCCGCAGGACGTCGAGATCACCGTCAAGCCCGCCGGGCCCGGCCGGCTCTCGGTGATCTTCGGCGGCTACTCCCGCTCCACGGTCGAGGTGGCGCCCGGCTACCCGGCCGAGCGCCCGGAGGTGTGGCGGCACGACCCGGCCACGGAACGGCCCCCGCAGATCAGCGCCGAGCGGATGTACGCCGACCGGTTCGTGTTCCACGGACCGTCGTTCCGCGGCCTCACCGAGGTCCGCGCCATCGGCGCCGCACACGTCCGCGGCGTGCTGAGCGCACCGCCCCCGCCCGGCGCGCTGCTCGACAACGCGTCCCAGCTCATGGGCGACTGGCTGTTCACGACGCAGCCCTTCGGGGCGCTGCCGGTCGGGATCGGGCACGCACGGTTCTTCGGCCCCGAGCCCGCCGCGGGCACCGCGGTCGACTGCGTCGTGCGCATCCGCTCGGTCGACGCCGAGCAGGTCGTCTTCGATACGCAGCTTGCCGTCGACGGCCAGGTCTGGGCGCAGCTCGACGGGTGCGTCCACCGGCAGTTCGCCAGCCACCCGGCGACCCGCGCCGCCGAGCGCTTCCCGGGGCGCAACGCGATGTCGCTGCGCCAGCCGGAGGGCTGGACCGTCGCCTTCGACCGCTGGCCCGACCTGGTCACCCGCGGGCTGGCCGCGCGCGGCATCCTCGGCGCCGCCGGCGCGGCCGAGTACGAGCGGCGGCCGCCGAAGGCGCGCAAGCAGTGGCTCCTCGGCCGGATCGCGGTCCAGGACGCCGTCCGCTTCCAGCTGTGGGACGACGGCCACACCGACGTGTACCCGATCGAGCTGCCGGTGCGCAACGACCCGAACGGCCGGCCCAGGGTCCACCCGCGCGCCGGCCGCGGCTATCGGGAGTGCGTGGTCTCGCTCGCCCACGTCGCCGAGATCGCGGTCGGGATCGCCAGGCCGCGCGTTCCGGGCACGCCGCCCGACGCCCCCGGCGTCGGCATCGACGTCGCCGAGATCACCGACTGCACGGACACCACCATCGCCTTCGCGATGTCCGACGCCGAACGGCGGCTGCTGCTCGAATCGGCGGCGGCCACCGGCGAGGACCAGCACGTGTGGTTCGCCCGCTTCTGGACCGCGAAGGAGGCCGCCGCCAAGGCGGAGGGCACCGGCCTGGCCGGCGATCCCAAGCGGTTCGCCGTCGTGGCGGCCACACCGGCGGCGCTGACCGTGACGGTGGCCGGCCGGGTCTACCTGGTCGCCCATCGAGAGATCTCCAACCCCGAGGATCTGCCGACGCGGCGGTACGTCGTCGGCTGGACCTGGGGACCGGAGCCCGTCAACCCGACCGGCCGCACCGAGCCGGTCCAGCCAAGCGGCCGCACGCAGCGGCCCGAACCATCAGAAGGGACATCCCATGCCTGCTGACCAAGCCGCGATCCTCGCCGAGGTCGCCGAGATGCTGTACGCGATCCGTGACCACCACGGCGTTGACGGCGAGATCACGATGTCGACCACGTTCCAGGACGACCTGGAGATGGAGAGCATCGACGTGGTGTCGCTCGCCGGCCGCCTGCAGGTCCGGTTCGGCGACACCGTGAACTTCGCCCAGTTCATCGCCGGCCTGGACCTGGACGAGGCCCGGCACCTGCGGGTCGGCCAGCTCGTCGAGCACATCGCCGCCTCGCTGGACAGGGCGGGCGCCGGCCCCGACAGGGTGGGCACGCCGGCATGAGCAAGGTGGCGGCCAACGGCCTGTCCGTCCACGTGGAGCGGCTCGCCCCGGCCGAGCCGGCGTCCGGCGCGCACCGCACCGCACCGACCGCGGTACTGATCCACGGCCTGGCCCTGGACACCCTGGCCAGCTGGTACCTCACCATGGCCTACCCGCTCGCGGCCGCCGGCCTCGACGTGGTCATGTACGACCTGCGCGGGCACGGGCACACCGAGCGCCCGGCGGAGGGCTACGCGCTGGACGACTTCGTGGACGACCTGGCGGCGCTGCTGGCCGCGCTCGACATCACCGGCCCGGTCTGCCTGCTCGGCAACTCGTTCGGCGGCACGATCGCGTTCGCCTACGCGGCGCGCCACCCCGAGCGGGTCGCCGCCATCGTCGCGGTCGAGTCCGTGCCGCCCATCGCGGCGTGGCGCGAGCGGATGCCGCGGTGGCTCTCCAACGCCGTCGCGTACCTGCCCGACGCCACGCTCGCCGGGATCGGCGAACGCGGCGGCGTGGCCCGGCGGGCCCAGAACGTTCGCCAGGTGATCGCCGCCACGAGCCTTACGCGCGATGCGCCGGCCAGCCGGATACCGCCCGAGGAGCACATCGCCGCGATCGGATGCCCGGTCCTGTGCGTGTACGGCGGCGCGGCAACCGTGCGCGAGCTCGCACCCGACGTGCGCCGGCTGCTGCCGCAGGCGCGGATCGTCACCGTACCCGGGCAGAAGCACACGGTCCTCGTCGACCGGCCGGACGCCGTCCGCGACATCGTCGTGCCCTGGCTGCTGCAATCCGGCGGCCTGCACCAAGATCATCACCAACTGGCCAGCATCGACCAATAGACGTCAAGCAATAGGACAATCATGGACCCAGCAAGCCACGACCACGCCATCATCATCAATACCGGCCGGTGCGGTTCGACGCTGCTCTCCGACCTGATCGCCGAGCAGCCCGACACCCTGTCGGTGCAGGAGTTCCTCATGTGGGTGGCGCCCGGGATCGCCGGCGAGAAGGTGCTCACCGGCCCGGCGTACTGGTCGGCCCTGAGCGCGCCCAACACCCAGCTCGCCACCCTGTCGCGGATCGGCCTCGTGCCACCCGAGGTGCGCTACCCGGCGCACGGCCGATGGGCCGGCAACCTCGCCGAGCTGCCGCAGATCCTTGCGGCCACGCTGCCGAAGATCTCGGCCGACCCCGACCGCCTGTACGACATGCTCGCCGGGCTGGTGCCCGCGTTCCCGGAGCAGACGCTGGCGCGGCACCACCGGATGTTCCTGGACCTGCTCACCTCGCTCGCCGGCCGGCGGCGCTGGGTCGAGCGCTCCGGCGGATCCAGCAACATCGCGCCGTACCTGCTGAAGGACTTCCCCGGCGCGAGGATCGTCTACCTGACGCGCGACCTGGCGGACACCGCCCGGTCGATGAGCCGGCACTCCTGCTTCCAGCTCATGCAGCTGCGCGTGGAGTCGGTCGGCCGGTACGGGCTCGACCCGTTCGAGATCGCCCCCGGTCAGCGGGTGCCGGCGGAGGTGGAGCGCTACCTGCCCGACCGGCTGACGGCCGAGACGCTGCGCGAACGCGGCCAGGACGTCCGGCGTTACCAGGGACTGTGCGCGTTCCTGGCCAGCCAGGCCGAGCAGGCCATCGCCGACGCGCGGCCGCGCCACCTGCTGAGGATGGCGTACGAGGACATCGTCGACGACCCGCTGCCGCAGCTCGAACGGCTGGGCCGGTTCCTCGGCTTCGAGGACTGGCAGCCATGGGCGCGCCGGGTGGTCGGCTCGATCAAGGTGCGCCCCGGTGCGCAGGCGACGGGGGTGCGGGCATGAGTGACTTCGCGGACAAGGCCGCGCTCGTCACGGGGGCCGGCTCGGGCATCGGCGAGGCGTGCGCGTCGATGCTGGCCGATCGTGGCGCCAGCGTCCTGATCGCCGACGTGAACTTCGACGCGGCGACACGCGTCGCCGAGGCCATCGGCAAGCGCGCCGTGGCGCACGAGGTCGACGTGCGCGACCCCAAGGCGTGCGAGGCGATGGTGGCCGCCGCGGTGGACGCGTTCGGCCGGATCGACGTCGCCGTGAACAACGCCGGCATCAGCGGGCCGCGGGCCGTCACCGCGGAGTACCCGCTGGACGCCTGGGAGGACGTGATCGCGGTCGACCTCAACGGGGTGTTCTACTCGATGCGGGCCGAGATCCCCGCCATGCTCGGCAACGGTGGCGGGTCCATCGTCAACGTCGCATCGGTCATGGGGTCGGTCGGCCTCCCGCGATCGGTGGCCTACGTGGCGGCCAAGCACGGCGTCGTCGGCATGACCAAGAGCGCCGCCCTGGAGTACGCCAGGCAGGGCATCCGGGTCAACAGTGTCGGGCCGGGCTTCATCCAGGCGCCGATGCTGAAGCAGGAGGGCGCCGCCGGCGCGGCCTACCTGCACCCGATGTGCCGGCTGGGCCGCTGCGACGAGGTCGCCGAGCTGATCGCGTTCCTCGCCTCCGACCGCGCGTCCAACACCACCGGCTCGTACTTCGTCAGCGACGGCGGGTACAGCGCGCAGTGACGCCGACGCCGTACGCCGACCTGGTGGTGCCCGACCGTCCGTCGCCGAACGCGGCGCTGGTGCGGCAGATGCTGCAGCACGCCGCCCTGCGGCGTCCCGGCACGATCGCGCAGCGGCGCGACGCGTACGAGCGGGCCGCCGAGGCGTTCGCGGCGGCGCCGGCCGGTCCGCAGGCGGTACCGGTCGGGGCGGCGTCCGGAACCTGGGTCCGCCGTCCCGCCGGGCGCCAACCCGTGCTGCTCTACCTGCACGGCGGCTTCTACTGCCTGGGCTCGGCCCGCACCCACCTGCACCTGGCGGGCCTGCTGGCCGACCTCGCCGGGGCCGCCTGCCTGGTGCTGGACTACCGCCGGGGCCCCGAGGATCCGTTCCCGGCCGCGCTCGACGACGGCCTCGCCGCGCTGGAGGCGATCCGGGCCGCGGCGCCGGACAGCCCGCTCGTCGTGGCCGGGGACTCGGCCGGTGCGGGCCTGGCCCTGTCGGTGGCGATGCGCGTGCGCGACGACGGGGGCCGCCCGCCGGACCTGCTGGTGCTGCTGTCGCCGTGGACCGACCTGACCTGCTCCTCCCGCAGCCACCGGGAGCTGGCGGCGGCCGACCCGGTGCTGTCCACCGACGACCTGCGGGCGATGGCCGCCCGGTACGCCGGCGGCGCCGACCCGCGGCGGATCTCGCCCCTCTTCGGCGACCTCGCCCGCCTGCCGCCGGTGCTGGTCCAGGCCGGCGGCCAGGAGGTGCTGCTCGACGACGCGATACGGCTCGTCGACGGCATCCGGGCCGCCGGCGGGCGGGCCGTGCTGCACCACTGGCCGCACATGTTCCACGTCTGGCAGTGGTACCACCCGATCCTGCCGGAGGGCGTCCGTGCGCTGCGCGACGCCGGCGAGGCCATCCGGGCGGTTACGGCAGGCGCAGGTACTCCGCCGGATCGAACCGCCGGGTGCGCCGCCAGTACTCCTGCGGCGGGAACGGCCAGTTCTGCGCCGACCGGCCGGCGCGGTTGACGTACCAGCCGCCGGTCTTCGAGAAGCCCCAGGCACGCTCGGCGTTGGCCGCGTCCACCTCGGCGTTGTAGGCGTCGCAGACGTCGCGGCGCACCTCGACCGCCCGGTGCGTCGCGCCGAGCAGGTGCCGCACCGCGTCGAGCAGGTAGGTGACGGCGCACTCGGACATGTGGATGATGCTGCCGCCGTGCCCCGCGAGGTTCGTGTTCGGCCCGTAGAGGCAGAACAGGTTCGGGAAGCCGGGCACGGTCAGGCCGAGATACGCGCGGGCGTCGCCGTTCCAGGACCGGCGCAGGTCGGCGCCGCCGCGGCCGGTGACCGACATCGGCGCGAGGAACTCCGCGGCGGCGAAGCCGGTGCCGTAGACGATGACGTCGGCGGGATGCTCGGCGCCGTCCGCGGTCCGGATGCCGCCCGGCGTGATCCGCTCGATCCGCTCGCCCACCAGCCGGACGTTATCGCGCTTGAGGGTGGCGATCCACGCGCCGTTGTCGCGCAGGATCCGCTTGGCACCGACGGGGTAGTCGGGGATCACCAGCGGCTCGAGGTCGGGGCGGCCGGCGAGCTGGCCCCGCATGTAGCCGCTCAGTGTCGTGCGCAGCGCCTCGTTCATCGCCGAGACGGCCCGCTCGGTGGGCGGGTAGTCCCGGTCCACGACCCAGCCCTCCAGCACGCGATGCAGCCCCGGCGCGAGCAGCCAGAAACGGTGCCAAGCGAGGTAGTACGGCAGGTGCTCGTACAACCAGCGCAGCCCCTCGGCGACCGGGTGGTGGTAGTTCAGGGTGGGCCGCAGCCACGGCGGCGTGCGCTGGAAGATGCGCACCTCGCCGGCCGTCCTGGCGATCTCCGGGACGAACTGGATGGCGCTGGCGCCCGTGCCGACGACCGCGACCCGCCGGCCGGCCAGCTCGACGCCGTGGTCCCAGCGGGCGGAGTGCAACGCCGCGCCGGCGAACTCGTCGCGGCCCGGGATGTCGGGCAGGCTGGGCCGGTTGAGCTGCCCGACGGCCGTCACGAGCACGGTGCTGCTCACCGTGCGTTCGCCGTCGGGCGTGGCCAGGGTGAGCCGCCAGCGGCCCGCCGTCTCGTCCCAGGCGGCCGCGCGGACCTCGGTGCCGAACTGGATGTGCTCGTAGAGGCCGTGCTGCTTGGCGAACTCGATGAAGTACTGCCGCAGGCTCTCGTGGGTGCTGAAGTGGTACGGCCAGTCGGCGCGCTGCGCGAAGGAGTAGCTGTACAGCTGGCTGGCCACGTCGACCCGGCAGCCGGGGTACGTGTTCTCGAACCAGGTGCCGCCGACATCGCCGTTCTTCTCGTACACGGTGACGGGCACCCCGGCCTGGGTCAGCCGGTGCGCGGCGAGCAGCCCGCTCATCCCGGCGCCGACGACGGCGACCTCGACGTCCGGCGCGCCGGGCAGGTCGTCGCGGCTCCAGCCGGGCGCCCTGGGATCCGCGCCGGGCGGCACGATCTCCTCGGCCAGCATCGGTACCAGATCGGCCGTGTCCACGCCCAGGGCCCAGCCGGTGATCCGGCGTAGCGTCGGCGCGTCCGGCGGCGGCACCGAGGCACCGTCGCGCAACCGGGCGAGCACGCCGGCCGCGAGCTCGCGGGCCCTCTCCCGCTGCCGGGCGGTCAGCCCGCCCTGGGGCAGGAACAGCCAGCCGTCGCAGCGGTCTTCGTCGCGCAGGATCGAGGTGTCGCCGGTCAGGTGCGCCACCGTCATCAGCAGCGCGGGCACCTCGGCGTCGCGGAGGTGCCGGTGCAGTTGGGCGTCGTCGGCATGCATCGTCATCGCAGATGTCTCCGGTCGATCGGCGCAGCCGGCGGCGGATCAGCCGTCCGATGTGGACATCCGCTCGCGGCATGGGCATCGCCGAGCACCGTAGTTCCGCCGTCCGCGCGCTGCTACAGCGCCTGCGCCCGCGGTGCGCGCCGATCGTAACACCCTGGTCGCGCCGGCCGCGGGCAAAGACCGGACCCCAGTAGGCGGCGTCGGTGTACGTCCAACCGGGGGCCGGCGGCGGTTTCGGTGCGGCGCCGAGCCGTGTGTCAGTACCCGGCGAGCAGGGTCTGCAACCGGGCCAGATCCTCGGGCGGCAACGCGCTGCGCACGCGGCGCGGGTCGGTGGGCCGGCGGCCCCACAGGATCAGCAGGCGGGCGGCCGCGTCGGTCTCGATCACGAGGTCCGCGTCGGCCGGGTCGGCGAGCGCCAGCGTGCCGGCGCCGTCGCGCACGTCGACGACGAGGTCCGGCTCGTCGGCGCAGCGCAGCCGGACGGTCAGCGGGGTCTGCGGTGCCGGGTCGCGGGGCAGGCCGAGCCTGAACAGCGAGTCGCTCAGCAGGCGCACCGAGTGCTCCAGCAGCACCGGGCGCGACAGCAGCGACCGGCCGATCTCGTCGTCACCGATCATGTCCCAGCGGTGGATCGCGAACTCCTGACGCATATGGGTCACCAGCTCGGCGATCGGCAGCCCCCAGCCGATGTCGGCCACCACGGCCGCCGGGTCGGCGGCGAGCATGGTCGCGAACGCCGCGCTCATCCGCTGTTCGGACGCGACCAGGCGGCGGCGCAGGACGGCGTCGGACATCTCGCGGTACGGCGGCTCGCGCACCTCCCAGGCGCCGAACTCCGGGACCTGCCGGCCGTCGAGGTGCGCCTCGACCTGGTCGGCGAACGCGTCGGCGCCGGAGGCGATGTGCGCGATCATCTCGTGCGTGGTCCAGCCCAGGCAGGCCGTGACCGCGTCCGGCGGCGTCGAGTCGAGCGTCTCGAAGAAGGCGTCGGCCTCGCGCGGTACGGTCGGGTCCGTCGTGGGATTTTCGGTCGACACGGGCACGACACTCACTTCCCGCTTCCCGCACGGAGCTGGGTGCGGCGCCGCGACCGGATGGAGGTGAGCCGTAGCGGCCATCCGGTCGCCGGGCCGGCAACCCCGTGAGCAATATAGCCGCAGTGAACTTAGTTCGTCCATGGTGAACACCTGTCGCGAAGGCCGAGCCAGGGCGCCATGGCAGGAGCTTTCTGGGTGTTGGCGGCTCGTTGTCGGCCGACCTCGCTCGTCGGCTTGCCGTCTCAGGCTGGCCCCGCCGCGGGACCTGGAGTCCAAGGGCCTGGTGGAGCGACGCAACGCGACTGCCATATCGGCTGCAACCGGAGCATTCGTCAGCCCTGATCCCGTCTACGTGCAGTCGACCGAGTTTGTGCTCGACCCGACCGGGTACGTGACCGTCAGCGTCTACGCTGCGGAGCCATCGGACAACTCGTCGGACGGCGTCATCGGACTGGTCCGCGACCTGGGTGAACACCGGGCGTAACCATGGCTAGTCGGCACAGGCCGTGCGGCACGGTGACACGATCTACGCGTCCGGGCAGTTCTTACGCCGAGGTCTGGTGCCACGACCACTGGTGAACCGAAAATGCCGTGCACGCGAGGACTGGGCAAAGGCAGGTGCCGGATGAAGGCGATCGTGGTCACGGACCGGGCTGCGGGAACGGCCGGGATGACGCTGGTGGAGCGGCCCGAGCCGTCGGCAGCGATAAACGACGTCGTTGTTCAGGTTCATGCGTCGGGATTCGTCCCGACTGAGATGGCGTGGCCCTCGACCTGGACCGATCGCCTCGACCGTGACCGGACACCGTCGATCCCCGGGCACGAGCTGGCAGGAGTGGTCACCGCTCTCGGGTACGGCACGACCGGTCTGTCTGTCGGACAGCGGGTGTTCGGCATCACGGACTGGTATCGCGACGGCACCCTCGCGGAGTACGTGGCCGTCGAGGCACGCAACCTCGCGCCGCTGCCGGGCGACGTCGACTTCACGGTGGGCGCGAGCCTGCCGATCTCGGGCCTGACCGCGTGGCAAGGGCTGTTCGAGCACGGCCGCCTTCAGGCGGGCCAGAGTGTCCTGGCGCACGGCGCGGCTGGCGCGGTCGGGATGATGGTGACGCAACTCGCGCGCGAGGCTGGCGCGTATGTCATCGGTACAGGGCGCGCGGCCGACCGTCAGAAGGCGCTCGACTTCGGCGCGCAGGAGTTCGTCGACCTCGACAACGACGCCCTGGAAGACGTCGGCGGCGTTGATCTGGTGTTCGATGTCATCGGCGGCGACATCCAGCATCGGTCTGCAGGCCTGATTCGCGCCGGAGGAACACTGGTGACCGTCGTCGGGCCGCCCGAGGCGCGGCCCGCTGACGGCTTGGCGATCGACTTCGTCGTCGAGTCCGATCGCACCCAACTGCGTGAGATCGTCCACCGGGTGCGGGACGGACGACTGCGGGCAAACATCGGCAACATCGCAACCCTCGACGATGCCGTCGCAGCCCTCAACCCGACCGAGCGGATCAGCGGGAAGACGATCATCCGCGTTCGTCCGTGAGGACTCGGGGACGCGATCCTCGGGCGGTAGGTCGGCACAACCAGGCTGGCATTCCCTACCGGTACTTCCTCAACCTGCACGTCTACTCCCTCAACCTGCACGTCGTCTGCCGTGGTGGCACGGCGGATCGGCTGGCGGGTCAGGCTACCGAACCAGGTCTCGATCTGGTTGATCCAGCCCGACCCGACCGGGGTGAAAGAGAAGATGACCTGCGGATTCTCCTCCAGCCAGGCCATCACCCGCGCTCTCCTCCAGCCAGGCCATCACCCGCGCTCTCCTCCAGCCAGGCCATCACCCGCGCTATAGCGTGGGACGCATCGCAGTTCAACCCAACACGAACAGGAGACCGCTTAGCCAGCACGAACAGGAGAACGCGATGTCCGAGTCCTATTCCCTCCCCACTGAACCCGAAGGCGTCATCCCGTCGCTGATTGAGCGATTTAATTCTGGCAAGGTCAGCGAGATGATGACCTTGTACGAAGGAGCCGTGCTCGTCGCGGACGACGGGCGGACCGTCACTGATCGCGCCGAGGTCGCTGCCGAACTCGAGCGCGATCTCAGCCTCGGTCTGCCGCTGGCGGCCAAGGCGCGCCATGTGTTCGTTGCCGGCGATATCGCCGAGATCGTGGTGGACTGGGCAATTGATGGCACAGGTCCCGACGGCAGGCACGTGCACGTCGCAGGCACGGCAAGCGATGTCGCGCGCCGCGGCTCGGATGGACTCTGGCGGTACCTGATCGACAATCGTCTTGGGACGGCGGTACGGCAGCCCGCCTGACACGTGTGCGCCACGGCAATGCTCGGGGAACGGAGGATACGCCATGAGGACTATCGAGCTGTACCCCGATGACGTGTACAACCAGCGGACGATCCGCCAGGGCCACCCATCTGACTGGGTCAACCGCGAAGGTGGTGACTACGACTTGGTGGTGCTCGGAGGCGGACCGGGCGGCCTCACCGCCGCCACGACTGCTGCCACAGGCGGGCACCGCGTCGCTATGACGGAGCAGCGACTGACCGGGGGCACCTGTGTCAACTTCGGCTGCACGCCGAGCAAGGCGCTGATTCGCTGCGCACGCGCGGTACACGATGCGAGCCGCGGGGCCGAGTTCGGCTTTCGGCTCGACGCCCCACCCCAGACCGATTTCGGCTCGGTCATGGATCGGGTCCGCAGGATGCGTTCGCTGAGCAGCTCGGGCGATGCGGTCGAGGTGGCCGAGCGAGCGGGGGCGGAGGTCTACCTCGGGCACACGCGCTTCACCGCGCCGAATGCCGTGGAGGTCGAGGGCCGGATGCTGCGATTTCGGAAGGCTGTGATCGCCACCGGATCGGAGCCCGTGGTGCCTCCCATCGAGGGACTGCGGACCGGCGAGTACCTGACCAACGAGACCGTCTTCGCACTGACCGAGCTGCCGGCCAGGCTGGTCGTCATCGGCAGCGGTCCGCTGGGATGCGAGCTGGCCCAGGCCTTCCGCCGTCTCGGCAGCGAGGTGGACCTGGTCAGCCACCCCGGGACCCTGCTGCCCCACGATGAGCCGGAGGTCGGTGAGCTGATCCGTCGCCGGTTCGAGCAGGAGGGGATAAGGCTCCATCTGGGGTTCATGGCAGTACGGGCGGGCGCCGGCCGTTTGCTGGTGTTGGGCCCCGGCGGGACGCGCGAGCTGCCCTACGATGCGCTGCTGCTCGGCACCGGCCGCAAGGCGAACGTGGAGCATCTCGACCTGGACGCGGCAGGGGTACGCGTCGCCAGGGACGGCGTCGAGGTGGATGAATACCTGCGGACCGGCAACCCCAACATCTATGCCGCTGGCGACGCGACCTTCCCGCAGAAGTTCACGCACGCGGCCAACGCGACAGCGCGGCTGTGTATCGCGAACGCGCTGGATGGAGCGCATCGCCCGGAACGGGAACTCGTCATTCCCCACTGCACCTACACCGATCCCGAGGTGGCCGAGGTGGGCCTGACACCGCGCCGAGCCCGCGACGAAGGTGTCGCCATCGACGCCCACCGGCTCGACCTTGCCAACGTGGAGCGGGCGTTCATCGACGGCGAGGAGGAGGGATTCGGGGCAATCTATACGCACAGCGGCAGCGGCGAGATCGCAGGAGCGACGCTTGTGGCAGCGCACGCCGGTGAGATGATCAGCGAGCTAACGCTGGCAATCACGAACCAGCTGACGCTGGAAGCGCTCGCCGACACGGTTCACTGCTACCCGACACAGGCCGAGGTCTTCCAGCGGATCGCACTGCACGCCGGACCCCAGAGGGTCGCTGTGGCCCACTAACGCCAAGGCCGTGTAGTTCGTTCACGCTTGGCGTTACTGGCCAGGCCGGTTCGTGTCCGACCGGGGCTGCTTCCGGTTGGTCGGCGGCTTCACCGTCGACCGCCCCAACCTGATGGAGCCGACGCTCAGCTCACAGTAGGCGCGACAGGTGTCGGCACCCTACGGTGACCCGGGAACGGGTTCGCTGTGGGTGCGGGTACGGTGCCGGCCATGGCGTGGTTCACGGAAGTCGATCTCGAAGACCTGGCCGGCGGACGATCGTTCAGCCGGGGCCAGGGGTATGTCGAGGCGGTGAGCAACCTGCGGGACCTACCCGACGGCGTGGTCGCCACCGTACGGGGCACCGACCCGTACCAGGTCCGGCTGTACGACGCCGACGGTGGGCTGGACGGCGAGTGCAGCTGCCCGTACGGCGAGGAGGGCAACTTCTGCAAGCACTGCGTCGCCGTTGGCCTGCGGTTGTTGGACCGAAAGCGGGCCACCGGCAACGCCCGGCCCCGCGGAGCGGGTGACGTCGACGTCCGTGCATTCATCGCGACACTCGGGCACGACGAACTGGTCGACCTGGTGTGGCAGCACGCCAGCGAAGACCCGGCCATGTACCAGCGGATGCTGCTGCGCGCGCTGGCCAGCGCAGAGACCGTCGACATCGGACTCCTGGCCGAGCAGGTCGAGCGGCTGGAGATCGACTGGATCAACTACGGCGAGGAGGACGGGTACGCCGAGGGCGCCGACGCGGTCATCGAGGCCCTCGCCGCGCTGATTCCCGACCGCGCCACCGAGGTACAGCCCCTGCTGCGGCGGGCGTTCTGCCTGATCTACCAGGCCGCCCAGCGGTCGGAGGACCACTGCGGGGCAGCGATCGGGTCGGCCGGTGACGCGTGGGACGCCTACCTGCAGGCGTGTGAGACCGATCCACCGGATCCCGCGGAACTGGGCGAGTGGTTCGCGGAGTTCCGCCTGGGTGCCCCCGATGGGCTGGAGGTGAGCATCAGCGACATCGCCGACCTGCTGGGCGTCGAGGGCCTGGACGCCTACTGGGCAGTGCTGGAGACCGCCAACACCACCAAACCGTCGGACTGGACGGTACGCAGGCTGCGGGAGGAGCTCATCCGGGCCACCGGGGACCTCGACGCGTTGGTGGCCTGCTACGCCGAGGACCTGTCCAGCCCGCATCGCTATGTCGACATCGCCCGGCTGCTGCTCAACGAACGCCGGACGGCCGAGGCCATCGAGTGGTTGGAACGGGGTCGGGCCGGCGTCGACCGCTGGGATCACCGCGCAAGCGGGCTGGCGGATCTGCTGGTGGAGTTGTACACCGAGGCCGGCCGCACCGAAGAGGTCATCGCGCTGTGGCAGGCCCGGTTCCAGTCGGAGGGCAGTGTCGAGACCTACCGGGTACTGCGGGAAGCCATCCTCGCCGCGAACCCCGGGCGCTGGCCGGAGCAGCGTGAACAGGCATGGTCGCTGCTGCGGCGCAGAGCCGACGACGCCAGCCTCTGGAGCGCTGGCGACGTGTACGTGCGCGTGCTGCTGTTGGAGGACGAGGACGAGGCGGCGTGGGATGCCATCGGCCGGTACCGATGCGATCCGCAGACCCGGTTGGCGGCCACCGACCGACGGTCGGCGACCCATCCGGCCGAGGCGCTCGCGATCTATCTTCCGATTATCGAGGCGGCCGTGGCGCAGACCAGCGCGATCGGGTACGAGCGGGCCGCCGACCTGCTGCTCACGCTCAGGGGCGTGTTCGCAAGAGCCGGGCGGGACTTCGAGGCTGAGGTGGCCCGGCTGAAGGCGGTACACAGCCGTAAGCGCAACTTCCTTGGTGCGCTGCGCCAGCGAGGACTGTGACGTCCTGCCCGGCGAACCGCGCAAGCGGATCGGCGAGGTCCAACGCCTTCGGGATCCTCGCTATGCGACCGCGAGTCACGAGGAGATCAAGCTGTGGATGGAGAGAACGCGACGGCCGGGCAGCCCCGGCGAACCCACCGTCTACGTCGAGCTCGTGGCGACGGCGCCGAAGTCCAACCCACCGCTCAGGGAGCCATCCCCGTGTTCAAGATCCCCACCCGAGACACACCGGTGCCCCCGCTCGACCCGGGCGGGGGTACCAACGAAGAAGGATCACTGGTTCGCACCATGGTCGATGGCGAGTTGACACCGGGCGGCCGGGTATCCATCATTCCACTATCTGATTAGTGGAAGGTGGTAGCGGTGATCGGCTTTCACCTCGATCCCCGATCCGGCGTATCGACGTACCTACAGCTCGTACAGCAGGTCAAGCACGCTCTACGGCTGGGACTGCTCGAGCCGGGAGACCGGTTGCCGACCGCCGCGGAGGTGGTGGCCGCCCTCGCGATCAACCCGAACACCGTGCTCAAGGCATACCGCGAACTGGAGCGCGAAGGGCTGGTCAGCGCTCGCCCCGGACTCGGCACGTTCGTCGAGCGGAGTCTCGGTCAGGCGTCCCCGCACGACCGGGCGCGCCTGCGCCGGCAACTGGCCGGCTGGATGCGCTCGGCGTACGGCGCCGGCCTGGACCGGGAAGACCTCGAGGCGCTGTTCACGGCCGCCCTGCAGGACGCGGCCCGGGAGGGTGCCGCGTGACCAGCGCGATGGAGATGAGCGGCCTGGGCCGGCGTTACGGCCGCACGTGGGCGTTGCGGGACTGCTCGCTGGCGCTGCCCGAGGGCCGGGTGATCGCCCTGGTGGGGCCGAACGGGGCGGGTAAGAGCACGCTGCTGAGCCTGGCCGCCGGGCTGTTGCGGCCGTCCGAGGGCACGCTGCGGCTCTTCGGCGAGCCGCTGCGCGACCGGCCGTCGACGCTGGCGCGGGTCGGCTACATGGCGCAGGACACCGCCCTGTACCCGACATTCACCGTCACCGACCTGCTCACCTTCGGCGGCCGGCTCAACCCCGGCTGGGACGACGGGTGGGCGCGCGACCGGCTGGCCCGGCTCGGGCTGCCGGCCCACGTGCCGGCCGGACGCCTCTCCGGAGGCCAGCGAGCACAGGTGGCGCTCGTGCTCGCGCTGGCCAAGCGCCCCCGGCTGCTCCTGCTCGACGAGCCGCTGGCCAGCCTCGACCCGGTCGCCCGGCACGACGTGATGGCCCTGCTGATGGAGGCGGTTGCCGAGGCCGGGCTGACCGTGCTGCTGTCGTCGCACATCATCTCGGACCTGGTCGACACCTGCGACTGGCTGGTCGCCGTCAACCAGGGGCGGGTGCAGGTCAGCGGCGACATCGACGACCTGCTGTCCGCCCACAAGCTCATCACCGGTCCACGCGAAGCGCTCCACACCCTGCCGGCCCGGCTGCCCGTGGTCGGGCAGCGCGTCAACGGGCGGCAGGCGTTGCTGCTGGTCCGCCTCGACGGCCGGCCGCTCGGCCCGGACTGGACCGTCCGTGACGCGAGCCTGGACGAACTGGTGGTGAACTACCTGCGCCAACCCGGGTCGTGCGCCCTGCCCGGACCGACCGCCGTAGCCCGCTGACCCCGTGTCGCCGTCGCCTTTCGTAAAGGAACACGCATGCTCTGGCTGACCTGGCGCCAGCACCGCTGGCAACTGATCGGCGTCGCCGCGATACTCGCCGTCTTCTGGGGCTATCTGGTCCACCTGGGCCTGAGCGCGCACCAAGCCGTCTCCGGCTGCCCGTCGATCAGCAGCGACACCCCGGCCCCCGATTGCGCCGCCGCCATCAACACCCTGAACGGCCTCTTCAACACCATGGGCGCCGTGGTGGCGTACAGCAACCTGC
The DNA here is from genome assembly GCF_040682015.1 of Dactylosporangium sp. NPDC051485. Taxonomy (NCBI): domain Bacteria; kingdom Bacillati; phylum Actinomycetota; class Actinomycetes; order Micromonosporales; family Micromonosporaceae; genus Dactylosporangium; species Dactylosporangium sp. NPDC051485. The sequence goes on along the minus strand of NZ_JBFAZW010000071.1, from coordinate 32,180 downwards.
TCCCGCTGGCCGTCGGCATGTTCTGGGGCGCCCCGCTGCTCGCCCGTGAACTGGAGCAGGGCACCCACCGGCTGGCCTTCACCCAGTCGGTGAGCCGGCGGCGGTGGCTGGCGGTCAAACTCGGTGTCCTCACCGGCGCCGCCGCGCTGTTCGGCGCGGTCACCGGCGCCGTGCTGCCCTGGGCGTACGGCGAATTCGCGCCGATGTTCCCCACGCAACCGCTCGGGGACACGCTCACGTTCAGCCAGTCCGGAGCGGTGCCCGCGGCGACCTGGGTGTTCGCGCTGCTCGCCGGCGCCACGGCCGGGCTGCTGCTGCGCCGGACCATGGCGGCCGCCGCCGTGACCCTCGTCGCCCTGCCCCTCGTCTTCGCCGGCCTGGTGTTCGCCCGCCCGCACTACCTGCCCCCGGCGGACCGCCTCGCCGACGGCGCGCACATGATCTGGTACCCCGCGCCGCAGAACCATCCATCGGGCTGGATCCTGCGCGTTTCGTACGTGGACACGTCAGGCCGAGGGCTGGACCCCGAAGCTGCCGGCGTCATCTGCGCCGACCCGGCGAACACCTATCCCACCCCGGAGTGCCTCGACCGCACTGGCCTGCGGCAGCGGATCGTCTACCACCCGGCCGGCGACTATCCGTGGTTCCAGCTCATCGAGGTGGGGCTGCTGCTGACCGCATCCGCGGCCATGGCGCTCTTCATCTGGCTACGGATCACCCGTCGGTACGGCTGAGCCCCCGGCAGTGAACCCGCAGACGCAAATTGTGGGTTCTTCAGTGGCGGAGTTTGGCTCGGATGTGCCGTGGCCGGGAGGCGACCGCTCCGGCGAGCAGTTGCGCGATGAGGAGTACTCCGAGCGCGGTGATCGGGATGGTCCAGCCATGTGTTGCGGTGTGGAGGGCCCCGAGCCCGAGGGGGCCGAAGGCGGCGAACAGGTAGCCGAATCCTTGAGCCATTGTGGAGAGGTGGCCGGCGTGGTGGGCGTCTGGTGAGCGCCAGACGATGTAGCTGAGCGAGAGGGCGATGGAGGCGCTCTGTCCGAGTCCGATGAGGATCATCCAGAGCAAGGTGGCTTGCGTGGGGGCGATGGCGACGCCGAGAAGGCCTGCTCCGGTGAGCGCCGCGGCTATGGCGATGGGCAGCCAGGTCGGTCGCCACTGCCTGGTCAGGGCGGGCGCGAACAGTGCCGCGACGACGCCCGCGATGGCCAAGAAGGACAGCATCCATCCTGCGGTGCCGGGGTCGATGCCGGCGTCCTGCAGGAGGGTGGGAAGCCACGCGATCGTTGCATAGAAGATCATCGACTGGATGGCCATCAGTGCGGTCACGCCGATCGCGATGGGATCGGTGAGGATGGCGCGGAACGGGGGTTCCCCGGATTCGGAGGTGGCGTCGGCGACCGAGTGTGGGCGTCGTGCGCGACCGGGCGAGCGCAGCATCTGTGGGATCCAGACCGCGAGTGCGATCGCCGCGGGGATGGCCCAGAGCGCGAGGGCGGGCCGCCACTGCCCGCCGGTGACGGCGAGCAGCGGCACGGTGAACCCCGATGCCAGGGCCGCGCCGAGGGACATGACAGTGGCGTACAGGCCCATCATCAGGCCGGTCCGGTGGGCGAGGTCGCGTTTGATGGCCGCTGGTAGCAGGACGTTGGCGATCGCGATGGCCGCGCCGATGACCAAGGTGCCGCCGAACAGGGCGCTCAGGCCGGGGATGACCCGCAGCGCGATGCCCACGATGAGCGTGGCCATCGCCACGCCGAGCAGTCGGTGGATGCCGATGCGTCGACTCAGCCCGGGCGTGAGGAACGCGAAGGCGCCGAATGCGAAGACCGGGATCGTCGTCAGCAGGCTGGCGACCGCCTCGGAAAGGCCAAGGCTGGATCGGATGTCGGCGAGCACGGGGCTCACGGCGGTGACGCCGATACGGAGATTGAGCCCGATCAGCAAGAGTCCGGCGCCGAGGACCAGGTAGCCGAGGCGACTGCGCGGCTGGCCGGCCGGCGCCTCGATCTCTTCCGGGCGCAACGGCTCTTCGCTGGGGGCTGGGTAGTCGATTCGTGGGGTGGGGCCGGTAGCGGTTGCCATGGAACTCCTCGTGAGCTGGTGCCCGGACGCGGGGTCTGGGTGTTGCTACGAGTCCATCCCGACTCGACGATGACGACAACTGTTATAGTGACTACTTATGCCTGAATTCCGCCATCTTTCACAGGACCTGGAGTTGATATTCCCGCTCGGGCACGACCAGCGCACCCCGGTGCACACCCACCCGTTGGGGCACCTGGTCTACCCGGCGACCGGTCTGCTCTCGCTGGTGACCGAGACCGGTGCGTGGATCGCCCCGCCGAACCGCGTTGTGTGGATTCCTGCCGGATTCGAGCATCAGCACCGCGCCCACGGCTCGACGGACATGCACATCGTGTTTCTGTCTGCGGCGATGGCGGCTCAGCTACCGGACGCTCCTGCCGTTCTGGTCATGACTCCTCTGGCGCGGGAGGCGACGCTTGCGTTGACACGAGACGAGGCCAGATCCGCCAGCTCGCTGACAAGGCTCCGCTGGGTCATCATCGATGACGTCGTGTCGGCCCCCGAGCAACCCCTGCACCTGCCCGAACCTCGTGACGACCGCCTGCTGGCGATTGCGGCGCTCGTCGAACGCGATCTGTCCAGTCCGGTTACCCTCGATCAACTCGGTCGCGAAGTGGGCGCGAGTGAACGCACCCTGAGCCGGCTGTTCTATCGGGAGACCGGGATGGGCTTCCGGCAGTGGCGCACGCAACTGCGCATCCATCGGGCCTTGATCATGCTCACGGAGGGCACTCCCGTGACCGGCGTCGCCGCCGCCTGCGGCTGGGCGAACCCCAGCGCATTCATCGACGCCTTCACCGCCCTCGTCGGACAAAGCCCAGGCCGGTATCAACGCTCACTACTCTGACGCGGATGTCAGCGACGTGGCCGTTGTTGGCGTCTTTTCTCTACCAGCCGTCGTTTGGCTGGTGGATACCTCCGTCGGCGCTTTCGTAGCCTCGAGCCGACACACCGGACTTCGACCTCCGCCGTTTCCTGCCGCGCTGGCTGGCCGAGGTGCAAGGAAGCGCCCCATGCCCGCGAAGGCGGAGATCCGCTGTTCGGATGCGACCATGCGGCGGCGCAGGACTGCCGCGCTTCAACTTCAGGCTCGCTGGTTTCCGATGAGGGACGACAAGGCGGTGTGTGTTTCCTTGTCCGCGGCCACGATGAGACCGCCTGCGCCGGCGTGCAGCGGCTGGCCGTCAATTCCGGTCACCACACAGCCGGCCGCCTGACACAGGGCGATGCCCGCGGTGAAGTGCACGCTGTCTTGCAGGTGGCCGTCCGTCACGTATGCGGCGCGCCGGCCGGCGGCGACCCACGCTACCGCCAAGGTGGTGGAGACCACCCGGGGGCGGAACCGCTCGAGGAATCCCTCGTCGGCGAGCAACCGGACGGCCCCGAAGATGTGCTTGTTGGGAAACGGCGGGTCGAGGTTGACGTCCACCAGCCGCGACTCGGCCGATGGGACAAGCGGTTCGTCCACGCCGCTGCGACGAACGCTCGCGCGAACGCCGTCGGTCCAGAACGTCTCGTCGGCAAACGGGTCGGCCGAGGCCGCCGCGGTGACCTGCGTGCCGGTTCGCAGCGCCACGTTGACTGAGACGAGCATGGTGTGCGCGGCAAAGTTCAGCGTTCCGCACAACGGGTCGACCAGCCACGTGCGTCCGTTGCCACCGGTTCCTGTGCGTCCGCTCTCCTCGCCCACCAGAGCGTCATCCGGCCGTGCGGCGCGCAGCACGTCGAGGATGGCCCTCTCCGCTTCGATGTCGGCCGTAGTGGCGAAGTCCGCTGCGGACTTCTCGAAGCGTGTCAGCGACGCCCCGTAGTAGGAGCGCACGACGGCCGCTCCCGCTTGCGCTGCCGCGATGGCCAAGTCTCGATCGTTGATCGACATGCACCCCACGATAGGTCGGGACGCAATCGTCTCGTGGGCCGGACGATCCCGGGGTTCGCGCAGTGCTTCACCTGGTGGGTCGCCGGGGACTCGAACCCCGAACCCTTCGGTCCAAAAGGAGAAGGAAGCGCCTCCATGCCCGCGCAAGGCGGAGAGCGGACGCGCTACGCAGCCGAATGCTCTGCCAGTTGAGCTAGCGACCCAGGCGCCATGGTCGCACGGGCCGGGGCGGATGGGCCATCGAGTTGTGCGTCGCCGGTCAGACGGTGACCAGGCCCGACTCGTAGGCGAAGACGACCAGCTGGGCGCGGTCTCTGGCGTGGAGTTTGGTCATGGCGCGGCTGATGTGGGTCTTGGCGGTGGCCAGGCTGATGACCATCTGCTCGGCGATCTCGTCGTTGGACAGGCCCCTCGCGGCCAGGGCGACCACCTCGCGCTCCCGGTTGGTCAACGCGGCCAGGGCGCCGGTCAGCGGGCCTCGCGGGGGGCGGGAGACGAACTCGCCGATCAGGCGGCGGGTGATGGCGGGGGAGAGCAGGGCGTCGCCGCGGGCCGCGACCCGCACGCCGTGCAGCAGGTCGTCGGGCTCCGTGTCCTTGACCATGAAGCCGGCGGCGCCGGCGCGCAGGGCGGCGTAGACGTACTCGTCCAGGCCGTAGTTGGTCAGGATCACCACGTGGACCGCGGCCAAGGCGGGGTCGCCGGCGATGCGGCGGGTGGCCTCGATGCCGTCCACGCGGGGCATCTGGATGTCGACGAGGGCCACGTCCGGGAGGTGGGCGGCGGCTTGGGACACGGCCTGGTCGCCGTCGGCGGCCTCGGCGACGATCTCGATGTCGTCCTCGGCGCTGAGCAGCGCGCGGAAGCCGGCGCGGATCAGGGCCTGGTCGTCGGCGAGCAGCACGCGGATCATGCGGAGACCGCCAATGAGAAGTCGGGGCGGACGCGGATCATGCGGGGACCGCCGATGGGAAGTCGGGGCGGACGCGGATCATGCGGCGGCTGCCAATGGGAGCTCGGCTTGGACGCGGAAGCCGCCGCCGGAGCGGGGGCCGGCCTGCAGGTGGCCGCCGAGGGCGGTGACGCGCTCGCGCATGCCGGTGAGGCCCACGCCCGGGGTGTGCGAGGCGGCGCCCCGGCCGTCGTCGTCGATGCTCACCGTCAGGGCCGACTCGCCGTAGTGGATGGCGACGGCAGCGGTGGCCGGGCCGGCGTGGCGGGCCACGTTGGTCAGGGCCTCCTGGACGATGCGGTAGGCGGCGCCGTCCACGTCGGTGGGCAGGTCGCGGCGCGGGCCCTCGAAGCGGACCGTCACCGCGACGCCGGCCCGGCGGGCGCCGTCGAGCAGCAGGTCGAGGCGGTCCAGGCCGTTGCAGGTCTCGTCGGTGCGCAGGACCTCCAGCGTGCTGCGCAGCTCGCGCATCGCGTCGGTGCTGGCCTGCTGGATGGCGACCAGTGCGTCGGGCACCTCGTCGCCTCGTTTCCTGGCCAGGTGTACGGCCACGCCGGCCTGGACCTTGATGATGGAGATGCTGTGGGTCAGGGAGTCGTGCAGCTCGCGGGCGATGCGCAGGCGCTCCTCGTCGGCCCGGCGGCGGGCCGTCTCCTCGCGGGTGCGCTCGGCCTCGGCGGCGCGCTGTTCGACCTCGGCGAGGTAGGCGCGGTGGTGGCGGGTCATCTCGGCCATGACGCCGGCGGCGACCATCCAGCCGATGAGCAGGAACCAGCGCTGCACGACGTCGGGCGGGTGGGCGCCGGTGCTCAGCAGCTCGCCGGCCACGCCGGCGAACAGGACGGTCAGGACCGTGGCGGCGGCGACGCGGCGGGCGCCCCGGCTGACGACGTTGTGGAGGGCGACCAGCACCGGCAGGGCCGGGCCTATGCCCGGGAAGCCCAGGAGGAGGTACGCCAGCAGGCACCCGGCGGCCGCGACCACCACCGCGCGCGGGTAGCGGCGGCGCACCGCCAGCAGCAGCCCGGCGGCGACCAGCAGGGCCACGGCCCGGCCGTCCAGGGCGGTGCGGGCCGGCGGGGCGGTCATCGCGCCGGCGACCGCCACCAGGGCGACCACCGCCGCCAGCCCAACGTCTCGCCATGCCCGCGCGTTCATGGTTCGACGGTAGGCGATCGGGCCGGGCCGCGCGTCGGGCCGGGGGCGTAGGCGTGACGTACGACCAGGGTGGTACATGAACGCGCCCGCGGTGGGACGACCGGGCCGCCGTGGCGGGGGAGCATGGCCTGGCATGAGCGAACGAACGGTCCACATGGCGTTGCGGGGCACGACGGCGGCGCTCGCCGTGCTCGCCGTCGCGCAGGTGCTGCTGGCCGGCAGCTTTCTCAGCGGGCACTACGTGGCGCTGACCTGGCACATGACGGCCGGCTTCTCGATGGTGGTGCTCGCGCTGGTGCATCTCGGGGTCGCGCTGCTGCCGGGGCGGCGCAACCGGCCGGCCAGCCTGCTGCGCGAGGCGATCGCGCTGCCGCTGCTGCTGGCGCTGCAGGGGGTGCTCGGCGTGTTGCGGATCCTGGAGCTGCACGTGCCCTTCGGGGTGGCGATGGTGGTCGGGCTGACGCACGCGGCCGCCTGGGCCTGGCGCACCCCGCTTCCCGGGAAGACCGACCAGGTCGAGGTGCTGGCGTGAACAGCAGCAACGTGAACCGCCGGGCGGTGCTCGGGATCGGCGGGGCGGCCCTCGTGGCGGCCGGGCTCGGCTGGTCGGTGTTCGAGCCGAAGCGGCCCGGGAAGCTGCTGCGCAGCCGGGCGCCGCTGCCCAGGCCGTTCGAGGCGCGACTGGTCGTCCCGCCGGTGCTGCAGGGCGACCAGATCGTGCAGCGCGAGGCCGACCTGCGGATCCTGCCGGGGCTGACGACCCGCGCCTGGACGTACAACGGCAGCTTCCCCGGCCCGACGGTGGTCTCCCGGTCGGGGCGGCCGACGGCCGTGACCCACCGCAACCAGCTGCCCGAGGCCACCGTGGTGCACCTGCACGGCGGGCACACGCCGGCGGCCGCCGACGGGTACCCGATCGACTACGTGCTGCCGGAAGCGGCGAGCACCATGGCCCACCACGGCGACATGCCGATGGGGGACGTGGCCAAGGGGAGCCGGACGTACACCTACCCGATGGCCCAGCGCGCGGCCACCCTCTGGTACCACGACCATCGAATGGGGTTCACCGGGCCGGCCGTGTACCGCGGCCTGGCCGGCTTCCACCTGGTCCGCGACGACGAGGAGGACGCGCTGCCGCTGCCTCGGGGGGAGCGGGAGCTGCCACTGATGATCACGGACCGGGCCTTCGAGGAGGACGGGTCGTTTCGCTATCCGGCCGGCGACGACGAGTACATGAACGGGGTCCTCGGCGACGTGGTGCTCGTCAACGGGCTGCCGTGGCCGGTGCACGAGGTCGACCCGGCCCGCTATCGCCTGCGGCTGCTCAACGCGTCCAACGCCCGGCGGTACCGGCTGGCGCTCGACCCGCAGCCGCCGGGCGGGGGCGCGTTCGTGCAGATCGGCAGCGACGGCGGGCTGCTGGAGAAGCCGGTGCGGCACGACACGCTCGAGGTGGCGCCGGCCGAGCGGTTCGACGTGGTCGTGGACTTCGGGCGGTACCGGCCGGGGACCAGGGTGCGGCTGGTGGACCGCGACGGCGGGGACGTCATGCGCTTCGACGTCACCGGCGGCGGGCGCGGGGACGACTCGGGGGTGCCGGACCGGCTCAGCGCCGGCGCCGGGCCGCTGCCGCCGGCCGTGCGCACCCGCACGTTCCGGTTCAACCGGGCCGGGAACGGCATGTGGCACATCAACGACCTGGAGTACCGGCCCGGGCGGGCGCTGGCCCGGCCGCGGCTGGGGGAGGTGGAGCGGTGGCGGTTCGTCACCGACTTCCACCATCCGATCCACCTGCACCTCAACCACTTCCAGGTGGTCTCGCGCAACGCGGTCGAGCCCGGGCCGTACGACTCGGGCTGGAAGGACACCGTGGACCTACGCGCGTCGGAGGCGGTCGAGATCGCGGTCCGCTTCACGGACTACACCGGCACCTTCATGCTGCACTGCCACAACCTGGAGCACGAGGACATGGCGATGATGGCGGACTTCGTCGTGCAGTGATCCCAGGAATTGGGCCGCGGCCCGGGCCTTCGGCTCAGCCGCGGCCGGTCCAGCGCAGCAGGGCCTCGGACCGGTTGGCCACGCGCAGCTTGGCGTACGCGCGGTGCAGGTGGTTCTTCACCGTCTTCTCGGTCAGCACCAGCCGGTGCGCGATGGCCGCGTTGGACAGCCCCTCGGCCAGCAGGTCCAGCACGTCCTGCTCGCGGCGGGTCAGCCCGTACCGCGGCCGGGGCCGGGCGGCCGGCCGCGCCCGCATCGACGCCGTCGCCACCGCCGCCGGGGAGAGCCAGCCGTAGCCCGACGCCACCGCGATGACCGCGCGATGCAGCTCCCCGGGCGTGAACGCGCCGTGGATGAGGTACCCGCGGGCGCCGCCGTGCAGCATCCGGGCGATGAGGTCCGGGTCGGGGTCGCTGGTGAGGACCAGCACCGAGGTCAGCCGGGACAGCTCGGCCAGCACGGAGAGCCCGTCGGCGACCGGCATGCGGTGGTCCAGCAGCGTGACGGCGGGGGCGGCCCGCCGCGCCTCGGCGAGCGCCTCCAGGCCGTCGGCCGCCTCGCCGACCACGGCCACGTCGGCGGCCGTGTCGAGGTAGCCGCGCAGCGCGGCCCGCGCGATCGGGTTGTCGTGGACGATCAGCACGTCGATGCGCCGGTCGATCATGCCCGGGCCGGGGTGCGCGGCGGGATCGTCGCCCGGCAACCGCCGGCGGACCGGGCACGCTCGCCGGCCGCGGGGGCAACCCCGGCGCCCCGCCCTGAGGCGGCGGGGGCCCCCGCCCGGTCGACGCTCATGCCAGGGACTGTACCGACTTTTGGACTTTTTACATGTCCCGAACCAGGGCGAGCGCCTGCTCGCCCCACAGCAGGGCCGCGCCCTCGGCGCGCGGGCCGCCGTCGAGCACCCGGACCAGGGTGAGCTCGAGCCCGTCGGTGGTGATGACGGTCGGGTCGGCCTCCACGACGGCGGTGACGGCGGTGACCGGCGGGACCGCCGCGCCGGCCGTGCCGGTGCCGCGGACCGACATCGCGGGGGTGCGCGGCTGCAGGACGCCGTCGACCGAGACCTCCTCGCGGGCCTCGGTGCCGCCGGTGAGGATGGCGGCGGCGAGCGCGGCGGCGTAGACGGGGTCGCCGGCCGCGTCGTAGACCCAGCGCGTGCCCAGGATGGAGTGCTCCATGGTGCCCAGCAGCCAGGCCTCGGCGCCGGCCAGGGGCGCGTCGCGGTACGTCACCGGCGCCTGGAACACCGGGCCACCCTCCTCGGCCCGCACGAGCAGGGTCTCGACGCCGACCGCTCCCGCGGGGTCGTCGAACCGGAACGCGGACACCTTGACCAGCCGCGGCTCGGCCGGCCCGCGGTACCAGGGGCGGGCGGGCAGCCAGGGGGCGAGCAGGTCGAGCTTGCCGGGGGTGAGCTCGGCACGGTGCAGCAGGGCCATGCCGGGATGGTACCGATCACCCCGGGGCGGGCGGTGCCCCCGCAGCCGCGGACCGGGCCCGGCGACGGATCACCAGGGAACCTCGCCGTCGTCGTCGAAGAACCTGCCGCTCGGGCCGTCGTCGGGCAGGGTGGCCAGCCGGATCGCGATCTGGGCGCCCTGCCCGGCGGTCCGGTGGCCGCGGAAGCCGTTCAGGTCGGTCGCGCAGTAGCCCGGGCACCCGGCGTTGATGAGGATGTTCGAGCCGTGCAGCTCCTTGGCGTACTGCATGGTCACCGCGTTCAGGAAGGTCTTCGAGGGTCCGTACGCCGCCGAGATCGGCCCCTGCCCCTCGCCGGGGCCGGCCGCCGCCTGCCGGGTCATCGACCCGACGCTGCTGGACATGTTCACGATCCGCGGCGAGGCGGAGCGGCGCAGCAGCGGCAGCATGGCGTTGGTGACCCGGATGACGCCGATCACGTTGGTCTCCACGACGTCGCGCACCAGGCCGGGGTCGGCCACGGTCGGCTCCTGCGGCCGCCCGCCCGTGATGGCGGCGTTGTTGACCAGCACGTCGAGCCGGCCGCCCCGCTCCCGCAGCAGCTGCGCCGCGGCGGCCACGCTCGCGTCGTCGGTGACGTCCAGCGGCACGCCGAACGCCTCGACGCCCGCCGCCCGCAGCTTGCCCACCGCCTCCTCGAGCCGCTCGGGGTCGCGGGCGCCGACGCCGACGCTCCAGCCCAGCGCCCCCAGCCCGGCCGCGATCTCGTATCCGATGCCCTTGTTCGCGCCGGTCACCAGCGCTGTCGTCCGTTCGCTCATGCGTTGATCCTGGTCCCGTGCGGATGAGCCGGCCAACACCTTCTGGGTGCCCGGCGATACCCGGCGGGTATTGATCCGGGGTACGGTGGCGGCATGGAGACGCGCGAGCTGCGGTACTTCGTCGCCGTCGCCGAGGATCTGCACTTCGGCCGGGCCGCCCAGCGCCTCGGCATCGCCCAGCCCCCGTTGTCGCGCGCGATCCGCCAGCTGGAGCGGCGCCTCGGCGTGACGCTGCTGGAGCGCACCAGCCGCGCGGTGGCGCTGACCGAGGCCGGAGCGGTCCTGCTGCGCGAGGGCCGGGCCGCCCTCGACTCGGTCGATGCCGCCGACCGCCGCACCCGCCGGGCCGCGTCCGGCGGGCCCGGCCTCGTGCTGGTTACCAAGGCCGGCGCGGCCGCCGACCTGCTGCCCGGGACGCTCGCGGGCTACGCCGCCCAGCCGGGCGCGGTCGCCGTCGACGTGCTGCTGTGCGGCGTCGGCGAGCAGGAGCGGCTGCTGCGCACCGGCCGGGCCGACGTGGCCCTGCTGCACCTGCCCTTCGACTCGGTCGCCGGCTTCGACTACGAGGAGCTCGGCACCCAGGGGCAGGTGGCCATCGTGCCGGCCGGGCACCCGAGCGCGACCCTGGAGAAGCTCACGATGGCCGAGGCGGCGGCGTTGCCGGGCCTGCCGCTGCCGCGCTGGCCGAACCGCGACGGCAGCTACCCGGACGGCCCGGGCCCGCAGGTGCGCGACACCACGCAGCTGCTGCAGCTCATCGCGCTGGGCCGGGCGGCGGCGGTGCTGCCCGAGTCGTGCCGGCTGCACCTGCGCGCCGACCTCGCCACCGTGCCGGTGCCCGACGCGCCGCCGGTGACGACCGTGATCGCCTGGCCCGCGCACAGCCGCTCCCTGGCCGTCGCGCGGCTGGTGCGGGCCGCCCAGGCCGCGATGCCGCGCTCGTAGTGCCCGCACGGACGTCACGGCTCCAGGCTGCGGACGCCGAAAGAGGGGCCTTTCACGGACCGGGGCATCCGAACGGCGGGTGAACGGACCGTACCGGCACGACGGCTTGGGACCGAAAGGTTGTACCCCTCGATCACCCTGAGTCACCACAATCGGCCTCGTGGCTGCTGAAACGGTACTGCGAACCCCCGTGCTGGTGATCGGGGCGGGCACGGCCGGCGCCGTCCTGGCCCTGGAACTCGCCCACCACGGCGTGCCGTGCACGGTGCTGGAGCGCGCCCCGGGCCTGCCCCGCGACGACGACCTGGACCGCCTGGGCGGGCGCGGCATGGAGCTGCTGCGCCGCCTGTCGCTGGCCGCGCCGATCCGCCGCGCCGGCGTGGACCCGGACGCCGCCACGGACGTCGTCTGGAGCCCCCGCCTGGACCGCCCGCCGGCCCTGGTCGCCCAGCGCCCCTCGGTCAACCAGCTCCGCCGGCGCTACGCCACCGTCAACGACGGCACCGCCCCGGCCGAGCAGCACCAGGAGATCTTCGGCACGGCGCTCGCGCAGCTGCTGCGCTCGGCCCTGCGCGCGTCCCCGCTCGTCGACCTGCGCGAGGGCTGGACCTGCACCGGCGTCGTCGCGCAGGCAGACGGCGCGACCGCCACGGCCGTGGACGCCCGCGACGGCGCCGAGCACCGGCTGCGGGCCCGCTTCCTGGCCGGCTGCGACGGCGCCCAGAGCACGGTCCGCGAGGCCGTGGGCATCGGGCTGGAGGGGTTGGCGCCGGCGGTGACGTACCGCGCCATCTCCTTGCGCAGCAAGGACCTCGCCCTGCGCTCCCGCGGCCCGGGCCTGTCCACGCTGGTCGTGGGCGCCCTGACCCTGCTCTCCCGCGAGGAGCGCGACGTGTGGGTGGCCCACGTGCCGTCCCCCTCCGGCGACCCGGCCCAGGTGCTCGCGGCCGCGCTGGGCGCCGGCATCGAGCCCCCGCAGATCCTGGGCGTGCGCGAGTGGACCGACGCCCTGGAGGTCGCCGCGTCGTACCGCAGCGGCGCCGTGTGGCTTGCCGGCGAGGCGGCCCACCGCTTCCACCCGGCCGCCGACTCCCCGGACACGTCCATCGCCGACGCGGTCAACCTGGGCTGGAAACTCGCCGCCGTCCACCACGGCTGGGGCGGCCCGGCGCTGCTGGACAGCTACGAGGCGGAGCGCCGCCCGTGCGCCCTGATGGACCGCGAGCTGCTGTCCCGCGTCCTGGAGTCCCGCCGCCGCTTCGGCCGCCTGTCCTCGGCCGGCGCGCCGCAGGAGTACCTGGCCGGGTTGCTGCGCCAGGAGCCGCCGCCCGCCGGGGACCTCGGCGGCCGGTACGCCTCCTCGCCCGTCGTCTGGCCCGAGCGCGGCGCCCCGCACGGCACCCCGAGCACGTTCCCGGGCGGCCGGCCGCCGTCGCTGCGGCTGGCCGACGGTTCACAGCTCTTCGACCACCTGTCCCCGGGCCTCACGCTGGTCGACCTGACCGCGGACGCCGCCGGCGCCGCGCTGTGCGAGGCCGCCCGGGCGATGGGCATCCCGATGACCCACCTGCCCCTGACCGGCGACTTCGCCCGCGCCGGCTGGGGCCGCCGCCTGGTCCTGATCCGCCCCGACCACCACGTGGCCTGGCGCGACGACACGGCACCGGACAACTGGCTGCCGATCCTGAACCACATCCGAGGCCTCTGACGCACGGCGATGCGGTGCAGCGCGGCGTGGATACCCTTGCACCGTTCGGCCGGCTCGTCGCGTTCAGCGCCGGCGGCGGCAGCGCGGAAGCGCCCTCGCCCGCACTACGTGGGGCATCCCGGAGCCGGTCCTGCACGACACCTCGCCGATCACCCGTTGCGACTGCGGCGCCGGAGGGCCTGTGGTCGCCTCGGCCGGACGGTACGGTGCGACACGGGATGGATGGCGCCGATGCGCATCCCGGCAGGGCGAACGGGGGAGGGGACGTATGCGCGTTGATCGGCCTGCGCGAGCGAGACGGCGGCTCGGCGCTCCGGCGTGGTGGTTCGTCGCCGGGTACGGGGTGTCCGCGGTCGGCACCGGGTTGTGTTATCCCTTCCTGGCCATCTATCTCGGCCAGTTCCGCGGCTTGCCCGCCGCAGCGACCGCGCTGCTGCTGCTCCTGCTCGCCGGGGCCGCCGTGCCGATGTCGGTCGTCGGGGGCTGGCTCGTGGACCGGTACTCGCCGCGGGTCGTGGCGATCGCGGCGCTGCTGGTGCAGGCCGCGGGCTGGCTGCTGGTCTCCGTCGGGTCCGGTTACGCCGCCGAGGTGGCGGCGGTCCTCGTCATCGGGGTCGGCACCGGCGCGTTCCTGCCCGCCGTGGTGCCGATCATCACCGCGCTCAGCACCACCGACGAGGTCAAGGTCCGCACGATGTCGCTGCGGTACCTGCTGCTCAACCTCGGCCTCGGGGTCGGGGCCGGGCTCGGCGGCGTGCTGCTCGGCTCGGCCGCCGCCACCACGTACCAGTGGCTGTGCGCGGCGAACGGGGTCAGCTGCGCGGTGTACGCGCTGATCATCGCCGTCCGCGTGCCGCTGCCGCGGGCCGAGGGCGACTCCGCGCAGCACCAGGCGGGGCTCGTGCGGTTCCGGCCGGGGCTCAACTACGCCCTCCTGCTGGTCGCGCAGCTGCTGCTGGTCACCTTCGGCCTGGCCCAGGTGGAGAGCGGCGTGCCACTGGTGGTCCGCACCGAGCTGTCCGGCTCCACCGCGCTGATCGGTGGCCTCTACGCCGTCGCCACGGCCGTGGTCCTGATCGGGCAGCTGCCGGTGTCCCGCTGGGTGGAGCGGGTGCACAAGACGCGGGCCCTGATCACCATGGGGCTGGTGTGGGCGGTGGCCTGGCTGCTGGGCTACACCGCGGGGGCGCTCACCGGCGGCCCCCGGGTCGCGCTCCTGGTCGTCATGATGGTCACGTTCGCGCTGGGCGAGTGCGCGTACAGCCCGGCGTTCTACACGCTCGTCGAGCGGATCGCGCCGAAAGGCACGCTCGGCCGCTCGTCCGGCGCGGCGTGGGCGGTGTTCCAGGTCGGCAACACCATCGGCCCGCCGATCGCGGTGTTCCTCGTCGGCGGGCACCTGCCGTTCTGGCTCGTACTGGCGATCGCCGCCGTGGCCGCCGCGGTCCTCATGCTGATCGTCGACCGGCGGATGCACACCGCACCCGGACCGGCGCTCGCCGCGCCATGACGCCGGCACCTCGCGGTCAGGGCTGGGACAGGGTGACGGTGACGAGGGTGCCGCCGCCCGGGTTCTCGGCGATGTCGATGGTGCCGCCGTGGCGGTCGATCACGCGCTGGCAGATGGCCAGGCCCAGGCCCGTGCCGGCATAGCCCTGGCCGGTGTGGGCCCGGTGGAACTGGGACAGGACCTTCTGGCGCTGGTCGGCCGGGATGCCGATGCCCCGGTCGGCCACCCGGATGCACACCTGCGAGGGGCCGCGCTCGGCGGACACGGTGACCTCGGCGCGGCTGCCCGGCCGGGTGTACTTCACCGCGTTGCCGATGAGGTTGTCGAGCACCTGCCGCAGCATGCCCGGGTCGGCCCACACCGTCGGCAGGTCCGCGGCCAGGATGTCGGGGCGGTCCGGCGGCGGGAGATGGCCGGAGCGGACCATGACGATGTGGCCCACCATGGCCGACAGGTCGGCCCAGCCCGGGCGCAGCGGGGCGTCGCGGGTGGTGGCGAAGGCCAGCAGGTCGTCGATCAGCTGGTCCATGTGCTGGGCGTTCTCCTTGACCCGGGTCACGTAGCGGGCGGCGGTGCCCAGCCCGCGGCCGGTGCCGGCCTCGTCCAGCAGTTCGGCGGCCATCTCGGCGAAGCCGATGATGCCGGTGAGCGGGTTCTTCAGGTCGTGGGCCACGACGCCGGCGAACCCGGCCAGCTCGGCCTCGCGGTCGCGCAGGGCGGTGACGTCGAAGGCGGTGCAGATCGCGCCGGAGGGGCGGCCGCCGGGGTCCGGCAGGGGGCGGGCGTCGACGATGAGGGCGCGGTCGCGGCCGCTGCCGCCGTGCAGGACCATCGGGGCGGCCTCGATGACCTCGCCGCGCAGGGCCCGGGCCAGGGGGTGGTGGTCCGGGGCCGGGTCCTGTCCGGCGGGGGCGACCCGGTGCAGGTGCTCGATGCGGGTCGGGGGCGGGCCCGCCGGCACCGATCGGCCGGCCCGGTTGAGGTGCACGAGGTTGCCCTCGCGGTCGCACGTCATCACGGAGACGTTGATGATGTCGAGCATCTCGTTGAGGTACGCCCGCTCGGCCGCCAGCTCGACGTTGCGCTGGGCCAGCTGGGCGAGGGCATCGGTGCGCTCCTGCAGCAGCCGCGCGTTGTGCGCGTAGTCCTCGGCGTGGCGCAGCGCCCCGCTGAGGCTGGCCGCGAGCAGCTCCAGCTGCTGCTCGTCGGCCTCGTCGAACGCCCCCGGCGCCCGGCTGGACACCTTGAGCACGCCGATCGCGCGCTGGGCCGCGTGCAGCGGCGCGATGCACATCGACCCGATCCCGGTGCGCCGGCAGGCCTCGGCGTTGACCCGCGCGTCGCGCTCGGTGTCGCCGCAGCGCACCGTGGCGCCGGCGGCCATGGCCAGCCCGGACAGCGACCCGGCCAGCGGCAGCACGGTGCCCACGTGCGGCAGCAGGGTGCCCGCGGCCGCCGCGTACTCCAGCGTGTCGCCGGGCACCAGCAGCTCCACCACCGCCCCGTCGGCGGCCGGGAACGCGGCCACCGCCCGGTCGGCGACGACGCGCAGCACCTCGGCCCGGTCGTGCACGGCCGCGGTCACCGCCCGCTGGGCCTCGATGGTGGCGACCAGCGCGCGGTTGCGCCGCTCGGCCCGCTGCTGGGCGGCGGCCTGGTCCGGCGCGTCCGCCCGCACGTCGCGCAGCCGGTCCAGCTCCCCGGCGGTCTCGTCCGGGTGACCGGGGTACGCGTCCCGACGGGGCTGGGACTGTTGCACCACGACGGCTCCAAGACTTCTACGAATCTGGCACCCGGACAATCGTCCCCGGCCGGGCGAAGCTGAGGCGAAACGCCGATGGTCGACGTCGCGGCCGAACGAGTCACGCTGCGATTACTTTGGGTGTAACTTCGGCTCGTGGGCATCGCCGACGACGCGCTGAACCGTTGGGTGCTCGGCCCGATGACCGCGCTCAACCGAGACATCCTCCGGGGCACGCGCCCCGCCGAGGAGTTCCCGCGCGAGGCCGCCGCGGCCGTCGCGCCCGCCCTGCCCGGGGATCCGTCGCCGGGGCCGGCCCGGACGAGGCCCGGCGGCTCGTGGTGCTGCTCGGGCTGGTCGGCGCCGGCCTGGCCCGCCACCACCAGGAGCGCGGCCCGGCCCACAAGCGTGCGCCGGAGGCGGCGTTCGCCGAGCTCCCCGGCTTCCTCGACGGCTTCGCCGCGCTGGCCGGGCGCACCGGCACCGGCCATCCGCCGCGGGACACCTACGCGTCGCTGACCCGCTGGAACCTGCCCCCGACCGAGGTGCGCTGGCACGGCGCCCGGCTGGCCGGCCTGCCCAGCGCCTTCGAGGACGGCGCGCTGCGCACGTACACCGGCGCCGTCGACGAGACCAGGTTCTTCGAGCTGATCAAGCTCTCCGAGACGTACGAGCGGGCGGTCAACGAGACCCTGGACCCGATCGCCGCCGGCGGCGTCGACCCCGCCGGCGCCGAGGCCGTCGACCGCCTCGCCTCGGCCGCCGTCCTGCTCGAGGGGATGCGCCGGCTCAACGCCGGCTTCGCCGCCCTCCCGCCCGCCGAGGGCCTGGGCGTCGGGCACTTCCTCGACGTGTTCCGCCAGTTCGCGGTGCACTGGCGCCCCGGCGACGTGCCGCCGAGCGGCGCGCTGGACGCCGAGGCGATCGAGCGTGACCTGCGGCTGGGCGTGGACCCGCCGGGGTACCGCGAGCACATCCGCCGCCTGCTGCCCGGCATGCTCGACGACGAGCGGGCCCGGCTCGCCGGGGTGCAGGGCCAGCCCACCGTCCCGGACCTGGTGCTGGCCCGCTGCGGGCGGCCGGCGGGGCTGACCGGCCTGACCCTGCCTGAGCTGCGCGGTCTGGTGGACGATCATCCGGTACTGGCCGCGCTGTTCGTCGCGCAGCAGGCCCACGCCCGCGTGGCCGGGGTACACCTCCTGCTGGCCCGCCGGTTTCTCTTCGGTCCGCAGGCCCAGCGCGACCGATCCGGTCACGGGGATCCCGGCGTGGTGTCCAACCGCCGCGGCACGACGGGCATGGACGAGGCCGCGCTGCGCCATCTCACCCGGGTCCGCCAGCAGCACCGCCTGTCCGCGCTGCGCGCCCTGCCGCTGCCGGAGATGGAGACACGGGCCGGCGTGACCGCGCTGCTCGGCGGCGACGGCCTGTCCGCCGCCGAGACGCTGCCGTGCACCGCGGGCTTCGTGCGGGCCGGCCGCTGGCACGACACCGAATGGCCGGTGCCCCGCCCCCGCGCCACGGCGGAGCGGGCGGCCTCGGCGCCGCGGATGCCCACATGAGCGCGGAGGCCGGCTTCTCAAGCACGGACGCCCCGGCCGAGGCGCGGCACGACCCGCGGGTCGGCACGGACCAGTTGCTGGCGCTCATCGACCACACCTCCGCGGTGGTCTACATGCGCGACCCGGACGGCCGGTACATGCTGGTCAACCGCGAGTACGAGCGCCTGTTCGACGTGCGCCGCGAGAACATCGTCGGCCTCACCGACCACGACCTCTTCCCCGCCGGGATCGCCGACGCCTTCCGCGCCAACGACCTGCAGGCCGTCCGCCGCGGCGCCCCCATCCAGCTCGAGGAGATCGCCCCCGGCGACGACGGCCCGCACACGTACCTCACGGTGAAGTTCCCCCTCATGGACGCCTCCGGCGCCCCCTACGCGGTCTGCGGCATCTCCACCGACATCACCGCCCGCAAGCGAGCCGAGGAGCGGGTCAGCGACCTCAACGCCGAGCTCGAGCACCGCATGCTGCAGCGCGACGCCGAGCTGGAGTCGGTGACCCGCCAGCTGGACACGATCGCCAACGCCATGTCCAACGACCTGCGCCGCCCGCTGCTCGACCTGCGCGACGCCGCCGCCGAGCTCGCCCGGCTCGGCCTGGACCCGGCCGCCCGCCCGGCCCTGGAGCGAATCCGCGCCGGCGTGGCCCGCATGCACGCCCTGAGCGAGGACCTGCACACGCTGCTCGCCGTCACCCAGGCCCCCATGCGCCGCACCTCGGTCGACCTGAGCGCCATGGCCGCCTCGATCGCCGCCGAGCTGCCCGGCCGCGGCGTGGCCCTGGACATCACCCCGGACCTGCGGGCCAACTGCGACGCCCCGCTGACCCACCTCCTGCTGCGGCAGCTGCTGCGCAACGCCTGGCGGTTCGCCGCCGGCCGGGTCCAGTTCACGCGGGAGCGCCCGGGCGGCCCGACCGTGTTCGTGCTGCGCGACGACGGGCCCGGCTTCGACCCGCGCCTGGCCGGCCAGCTCTTCGAGCCGTTCCAGAAGCTGCACCCGCCGGCCCCGGGCACCCCGGAGGGCAGCGGCATCGGCCTGGCCATCGCCCAGCGCGCCGTGCAGCGCCACGGCGGGCGCATCTGGGCCGACACCGGCCCCGGCGCCGCCTTCCGCTTCACCCTGGCCCCGCAACGCCGCGCCGCGCCGTAGCGTCGGCGGGTGCTGGGCGATCGCGAGGCGGCGGGCTCCGGGATCCGCGGCGGCGATCGGGGTGGGCATGTGGGTGGCCGGCCGGGTCAGCCGGTGCGCAGCACGACGCGTCCGAGGTTGGCGCGGGCCGCAACACGGGGCGGCGGGCGCCGGGATCCGCGGCGGCGATCGGGGTGGGCGCGTGGGTGGCGGGCCGGGTCAGCCGGTGCGCAGCACGACGCGTCCGAGGTTGGCGCGGGCCGCAACCAGCTCGATGGCCTCGGTGACCTGTTCCAGCGGGAAGTCGGTGTGCCGGGGGTGGAGCCGGCCGGCGGCGAGCAGGTCCCACAGCTCGGCGCGGTGCCGCTCGACCAGCTCCGGTCGTGTCCGGTTGAGCCGGCCGATGGTGAAGCCGATGACCGACTTGGCGTCGCCGAGCAGGCTGGCGACGTCGACGCTGCCGCCGCCGGCGCTGAACGCGACGAGCCGGCCGAACGGTGCGAGGGTGTCCACGCCGTGCTGCATCGCATCGCCGCCGACACCGTCGAGCACCACGTCCACCGGGTCACCCCACGAGGGCTGGGCGTAGGTCACCACCTCGTCGGCGCCGCACTCGCGGACGAAGCCGGCCTTGTCCGCCGAGCCGACCGCCGCGACGACCCGGGCCGCGCCAAGCGCGCGGGCCAGCTGCACCGCGAGGTGGCCGGTGCCGCTGGCCGCTGCGGTGACCAGCACGGACTCGCCCGGTGTGAAGCGGCCTGCCCGCAGCATGCTCAACGCGATCAGACCGCCGCGCACCAGCGCGAGCGCCGCTCCCGCGTCCACCTCCGCGGGTACCGGGCTGACCAGCCGGGGATCGGCGACGACCACGTCGGCGAACGCGTCCTCGAACACCACACCGCCGACCCGGTCACCCACCGCAAACCCGGCCACGTCCGGACCGAGCGCCACGACGGTGCCGACGACCTCGCCGCCCGGCCTGACCCGCTCCCCGCGCTCACCGGCCGCCGCCAACAGCCTGACCAGTCCCACACCGGCCCCGACCGCCTCGGCGCGCACCAGCAGCTGCCCCGGCCCGGGCACCGGGTCCGGCGCTTGCCCGACCTCGGCCGAGCGGCCGGCGGCAAAACAGATCCTGCGCAACACAGGCTCCCTTCCCAGAACTCGCCCACATGCCCGCCCCGCACCCCGAACAGCACTTCGACTACGGCCTCCACCTCGTCATCGCAGGCATCCGTAGCGACAGAACAACGCAACATCTGCCGGAACAGGCGAAGGGGAACGCGGCATTTGCACGAACCGCAACGCATCCAGACTCAGCGCGCTGCCAAACACACTGGCCCGCACGCACCCGCGGCGGGCGCATCTGGGCCGACCCCGGCACCGTCCTCCGCTTCACCCTAGCCCCGCAACGCCGTGCCGTGACGGTCGCCGCCTCGGCTGGGCAATGGACGACCCGCGATCGGGGCGGTCACGGTTTCTCGGTGGCATGTACGCCAGCCGATTGCCATCATGCGACCGTGACCAGTGATCCTTTGCTCGAACGCGCCCAGCGACTCTGGGCCGACCTGGCCGGGGCACCGGTCGCCTTCACGGAGTCGGCCATCGAAGTGGTGGCCTCCCCGCGGTCGTTGCTGTGTCCGCCGGGCTGGGTGGGCATCGTCGCGCTGGGCCGCGCCGCGATCGCCACGGCGCCCGACGACGGCACCGCCGAGATCGTGCAGCACGCCCTCAACGACCTCCCCGCGACCACCGTGATCGACCCGGCCGCGGTGCGTGACAGGTTGCCGGTTCAGGACACGCTGGGACCAGCGACCTTGGCCTACTGTGACGCGGCGGGCTTCCGCCCAGCCGAGTCGGGTGCCGTCGAGACAATCTCCGCGAACCATACCGGCATGGCAGCGCTGCTCGCGCGGGTGCCGGCCGAGGACGCCGGCGAATCCGGTTTGGCCGAGATCACCTCCCCGGCGTTCGTGGTGCGCGCCGGGACGGACGTGATCGCGGCGGCAGGTTACCGCGGCTGGCCCGGGCACACCGCCCACATCAGCGTGCTCACCGCCCCGGCGGCACGCGGACGAGGACTCGGCCGCGTCGTCGCTACCGCGGCCGTCACCCACGCGCTCAACGCCGGGCTGCTCCCGCAGTGGCGAGCCCGCCCGGAAGCGTCCCGCCGAGTGGCCCGAGCGCTCGGCTTTTACGAACTGGGCTCCCAACTGAGCATCAACCTCACGCCCGCCGACAGCACCGCTCAGTGATCCTGACCAGCCGTCAACCCGGCGGCGAGACGTCGCGGTCGGTTCGCAGACGCCGGCCGCGCAGGGCCGCGACGGACTACCCGGGCGGCATCATCGGCCTCGGCAGCCTCCACCATTCCATCAGCTGATGGTGTCGACGGACGTCGACTACCGCGCCCAGGGCCGCAAGCGCCGTCCGATCGCGTTTACGTTCCGGTCGTCGTCCGCGCCGGTCGTCGGACGCGGCCGAGGACCCCGCCGGCGACGAGTAGGCCGATCACCTCCATGCCGAAGCCCCAGGCGAGTACCTCGGCCGTGCTGATGCTGCGGTAGCGGTCGGCGCGCACGAAATTCTCGCACGGGTGCCGCCTTGAATAGTGCACGGTGGTGGCGTCGCCGACGACGACCTTGCGACCCGGGGGGAAGATGCTGTCGGTGGTCTTGCACTCGGTGCCGTCGGGCAGCTCGAAGGTCGAGGCGTAGCGCCACGGCGGGGCATCGGTTGGGAGCGCATCGTCGGTGATCACGACCGGGCCGCTCGTCGGGCCGGGCGGGAGCCTGTCCACGTGCCAGACGGTCGCGATGGCCTCCCCGCCGTGGGTGTCCTCCCACGCAAGCCACCCGGCCAGGCCGGCGATCGTGCCCACCAGGCCGGTCCAGATGACCGTGAACCACCGTTTGTGGTAGTGGGAGGCTTTGGCTTGTGCCTGTCGGCGCCGTCGCCAGTCCGACCAATGCAGTACGTGACCGACGCTGGTCTGTCGTATCAGGACCAATCTGCTGTAGAGGCGTCGGATCTCGTTACTGCTGAGACGGATGAGCGTGTCTGCCTCGGTGGTGTCGCCCCCTTTGCTGCTTCCTGGGTGCGGATGGCGGCGAGGAACGCGGCGGCGGCCATGGACAGGGTGATGTGGGCGTACCAGGCGTCGTAGCGGCCAGCCCCGTACCAACCCAGCAATCCGCAGCTACATCGCAGACGCCCTCGCCGAGCCACTCGGACGCAACTCGCTCGTAGGGCGCCGCATCCACAACTACCACGTTCGTCTTCGCCGCGCTGCGGCGGGGGCGACACGGCCCGTCGCACGCTCCTTGCACCGGACTCGTGCGGCTTCCTGCTGACCACGTTGACATACCACTTTCAGTGCCCATACAGTGGCGTTTGTCGAGAGTATGACAACGTGGACAGAGCTTGGAGGCCGGCGACCTGACGGGTGCGCTGGGCACACGATCGAAGGAGATCGCATGACCGGTGGGACGCAACTTTGGGATCCGTTCGACAAGGTCTTCATCGACGATCCGTTCCCGACGTACGCCATGCTCCGCCAGGAACACCCCGTCTATTTCAACGCGGAGCGAGGCTTCTACGCGCTGACCCGTTGGGACGACGTCGTCGACGCCAACCGCGATTGGCAGACATACAGCAGCGCCGAAGGCATCGACCTGGACAAGACCGGCAGCGTCTTCTTCGGCGAGGGCAACGTGGCGGAGACCGACCCACCCGGCCATGACCTGTTCCGGCTGGTACTGAAAGACCACATCTCTCCCGGGTTCGTGCGCATGCAGGAAGAGGACGTGACCCGGCGCGTGCATGAGCTCAGCGAGCGGCTGGCCGGCCGTTCCCGGGTTGACTTCGCCGGCGAGTTCTGCACCCGACTCCCGCTGGGCGTCGTCTGTGATCTGCTCGGCATCGACCCTTCGGATCACGACTGGGTCTATGGACGCTTCATCAGCATGTTCGGCCGGGAATCCGGCAATGAGGCAATCCCGCCCTCGGCGCTCACGGCCGCCGCCGAGGTGCGTGACTTCCTGGCAGGAGAGCTCGCCACGCGTCGCGGCAATGGAAGGGACGACCTGCTCTCCGCCATCGCCAACGGTGTCGTCGGTGACCGGCCGCTCACGCACATCGAGCAGGTGGGGATGAGCACGCTCGTCATCGCTGCCGGCATCTCCACCACCAAGAACCTGCTCACGAACATCTTCTGGTATTTGGCACGCGACGAGGAACTGCGAGCGAAGGTGCAGGACGCGGCAGCGAAATCCGCGCCCGCGATGATCGAGGAGTTCCTCCGCTTCGACAGCCCGATCCAGAACTCCTCGCGCACTGCCACCAGGGACGTCGAACTGCACGGTGTGACCATTCCCGAAGGCGCCACGGTGACGCTGGTCTACGGCTCGGCCAATCGCGACCCCGACCGGTTCGACGATCCGGATCAACTCGACATCAACCGGCGCGTCGGCAAGCACATGGCATTCGGCGGCGGCGTACACCTCTGCATCGGTGCTCCCCTCGCACGGCTGGAGGCGAAGATCGTTCTCCAGCACGGCTTGCCGCTTCTCGCGCCATTCGCGCTCGACGGCGAGCCCGAGCGCGTGCTGAAGATGAACGAACGCGGCTTCGAGACGTTGCCCCTGGTGTTCGCGGCGTGACCGCGTCACCCGCCGACATCTCGTCGGCCACCCTGTGGCAAGACCTGACCCATGTGCTCGCTCCCGCTTCCCCCGGTTGGGCCCATCCGGGGATGGCATATGACGACGGCACCTTCCTGACGACCGACGCCCTCGAACCCCGAGTCATCGCCTTCGACCCGACGGGAACGGCATTGTGGTCCGTTGCCGTCCCGGCGCGCGAAGTCCACGGGATCGCCGTGGACGGCGACACACTGTGGCTCGCCGATCCGGGAAACAAGCAGTGCCGCGGCGACGACGGCACTTACACCACCCACGCAGCCGGGGACGGCGGGCAGGTGCTCGCGATCGGTCGCGACGGTCACGTGCGAACACGCATCAGACGCCCGGATCTGCCGATCTACGGGGAGAAGGTCTTTCGTCCGACGTCCGTGGTCGCCGCCGACGACATCTGGGTGGCCGACGGCTACGGCGCTGACCTCGTGCACCGGTACTCGCGCTCAGGAACGCTGCTCGGCACGATCGGACTCGGCGATGTCGACCTCGACAACCCGCACTCGATCGCCTGGGACGAGCGGCGCGCAGGCAGGCTGCTGATCGCCGACCGCGGGCACAGCCGCATCCTCGCCCTCGATCCTCGGTCCGCCGACGTGGTCGCGGTGATCGGCCAAGGCGAGGTCGACCGCCCATCCGGCATGACGGTGTGGCGGGACCACCTCGTGGTCGCGGATCTGCACGGCCGAGTGCTGGTGTTCGACGCGCAGGACCGCCTCGTCGCGATCCTGGGCGGCAGCGATTCGGCCGCACTCGACCGAGAGGGCTGGCCGAACGCGGTCCGTGGGGGAGTGACCGTGCGTCCCGATCTTTCCCCAGGCGCGTTCAATGCACCCCACGACGTCGCCGTCTCGCCGGACGGAACGCTCGTCGTGTGCGAGTGGATGGTCGGCGGCCGGCTGACCGCGCTCGACCTCCGAGCTCTGCTCGCAACCCCCGCCAACCCCGCCACGATCACCCCAGAAAGGGAACCAGGACAATGACGTCAGCACGCACAAGGATCGCCGCGTTGTTCGGCTCCGGCGTTCTTGCACTCACGGCGCTCACGGCTTGTTCGATGGAGGGTACCGACTCGCCCACATCGGCCGCGTCCGGCAGCTGCGACCCCAAGAAGCTGGTCATCGGGTATGTGAACCCCTCGGTCACCAACCAGGGATGGATCATCATCGGCCAGGGCGCGACCGACGCCGCCAAGGACCGCGGCGTGAAGCTGCGGTCCTTCGGCCCGCCGAAGGACGGAGACGCGGCTGGACAGGTGACCGTCGTCCAGGACGTCATCGCCGGGGGCGCGAACGCGATCGCGCTCGCTCCGGTCGACTCCTCGGCCCTGGTCCCCGCCGTCAAGGAGGCCAACACCGCCGGTGTCCCGGTGGTCAACCTGGACTCGCAGATCAACGGCGGCAATCTGGCCTCGTTCGTCGCCACAGACAACTACGCCGCGGCGCAGCAGCAGGCCGAGGCGGTGGCCGAGCACATCGGCGGCAACGGCAAGGTGATCCTCATCAACGGCTCCCAGGCCTACTCCACCGGTCGCGATCGACGGAATGGATTCGTCGACACCATGAAGAAGAAGTACCCGGGTGTCACCGTGCTCGAGGTACAGACGGAGTGGGATGCGCAGGCCGCCCAGAAGGGCCTCGAAGATCTGCTCGCGGCCAACCCCGACGTGGTAGCGGTGGCAAACGCCTGGGACGGCTCGACGGTGGCTGCCGTGCCGGTACTCAAGAGCCACGGCAAGCGCATCTTCCTCATCGGATTCGACGGTGCTCCCGACGCCATCGCGCTGATGGAGCAGGGCAAGGTCGACGCCATCGTGGCCCAGCAGCTCTACAAGATGGGCTACACCGCCATCGACACCGCGGTCAAGGCCGCGTGCGGCGAGACGGTCGAGAAGCGGATCGACACCGGCTCCGTTCTGCTCACCCCGGACAACGTCGCCAAGTTCATCGACGACAACCCGCCCATCCTGCGCGAGTTCATCAAAAAGGCCTCCTGACCACGCGGGCCGGCGCAGCGCCGCCCCAGCCGACCCCCTGAAGGACCAACGATGACCACCCAACTCTCCGCAGAAGCAACGCCGGCGATCCACACACCCCTGCTTCGCCGACTCCCCGCGTTCCCCCCGTGGGGGGCCGCGCTGATCGGCGCGCTCCTGGTAGCTGTCGTGATCGCCGTCAGCAACGACGCCTTCCTCACTCCCAGAAACCTCTCGAACATCTTCGCGCAGACCGCAGTGCTGGTGATCCTCGCCACCGGTCAGACGTTCGTCATGATCACGGCCGGGATCGACCTCTCCGTCGCGGCGGTCGGGGCGCTCTCGGCCACGCTGCTCGGCGTGCTGACCGTCGCCAACGACCTTCCGTGGTCCCTGAGCCTGCTGATCTGCCTCCTCGCCGGCGCCGCGATCGGTGTCCTCCACGGCGTGCTGGTGGGCAGAGTCCTCCTTCCCGCGTTCATCGTGACGCTCGGCGGACTGCTGGTCTGGCGCGGGGTCGCCCTGCAGCTCACCGGCGGCATCAACACCACCGGCCTGCCGGATCCCATCCGCTGGCTCGGCCGAGGACTGATAGCCGGCGTGCCGGTGCCCGCGGTGATCGCCGTGCTGGTGGCCGCGATCAGCGCCATCGTCATCGTCAAGACCAAGTTCGGTGTCGGGCTGCGGGCCATCGGCGGGTCGGAGGGAGCGGCCGCGCGCGCCGGTGTTCCGGTGCTGCGCTACCGCATCACGGCGTACATCATCTGCTCGATGCTTGCCTGCCTCGGCGGCATCATGCTCGCCGGCCGCCTCGACTCGGCGGGCGGCAACCTCGCCCAAGGCTTCGAGCTGCAGGTGATCGCCGCGGCCGCGATCGGCGGCGTGTCGCTGTTCGGCGGCACCGGCAGCCCGGTAGGCGCGTTCTTCGGCGCGATCCTCATCGGCCTGATCCAGAACGGCATGAACCTCGGCGGGGTCTCGCCGTTCATTCAGCAGATCGTCTCCGGCGCGATCCTTGTGCTCGCCGTCGGCGTCGACCAGTTCCGCAAGTACCTCGCCAGGAGGATCTCGTGACCACCGAGGCAGCGACACCGGTCTCGACCGAACAGCATCCGCTGCTGGAGATGCGTGACGTAGGCAAGCACTTCGGTGGCGTCACGGCGCTCGACCACATCCAGCTCACCATCGGCCATGGCGAAGTGGTCGCCCTCGTCGGCGACAACGGCGCGGGCAAGTCGACGCTCAGCAAGGTGATCGCCGGGGTCCTGCAGCCCGACGACGGCGAATTGCTGGTCAACGGCACGGCGTATCGCATCACCGGGCCCAGCCATGCACGCAACCTCGGCATCGAGGTGGTCTACCAGGATCTCGCCCTGGCGCCGAACCTCGACATCACCACCAACCTGTTCCTCGGGCGCGAAATCGTCCGCCGCGGCCTGCTGGGATGGCTCAACGGCCGCCGCATGCGCTCGGAGGCCAAGGCACACCTCGCCGCACTCGACGTGAACGTGCCGTCGCTCAGCACACCCGTCGAGCGTCTCTCGGGGGGTCAACGGCAGGCGATCGCCATCTCGCGAGCCACGTACGGCGGCCACCGGCTCATCGTGATGGACGAGCCGACCGCGGCTCTCGGCGTCCGCGAGACCGCGAAAGTGGAGGAGCTGATCATGAGGCTCGCGCAGCGCGGCATCTCCGTGCTGCTGGTCAGCCACAACATGGCGCAGGTAAAGCGGATCACCAACCGGGTGCTCGTGTTGCGCCGCGGCCGTCTGGTCGCCGAACGTCGCACCGCGGACGTGACCGCGGAGGACCTCGTGTCGCTGATCACCGGAGCGAGGGAAGGCGACTGAGGTGGTGACCGTCGCGATCATCGGCAGCGGACCGGCGGGCTGCTACACCGCCCAGTTCCTGCGCAAGCGCCTGCCGGACGCAGCGATCACGGTGTTCGACCGGCTCCCGGTTCCCTTCGGCCTCGTACGGTACGGCGTGGCGCCGGACCACCAAGGCACGAAGGCGGTGACACGCCAGTTCGACCGGCTCTTCGAACGAGAAGGTGTCCGCTTCGCCGGCAACGTCGCGGTCGGAACCGACGTCAGCACCGATCAGATCGAGGCGAACTTCGATGTGATCGTCGTCGCGACCGGACTCGACGATGATCGTCTGCTCGACATCCCCGGCGAGGACCACCCCAGGGTGATCGGGGCCGGCCGCATCGTGCGGATGATCAACGGACATCCGGACTCCGCCGGCGAGGAGATTCGCCTGGGCGCGAACCTCGTGCTGATCGGTAACGGCAACGTGGCGGGCGATCTGATGCGCCTGCTGCTCAAGCCACTCGACGCGTTCGTGGACTCCGACGTCGACGACGCGGTCCTGCGTCAACTGCGCGGCGCCGGAGTCCGGCGTCTCGAGGTGATCGGACGCTCGCCGATGGCAGCAGCCAAGTTCGACCCCGTCGTCCTGCGGGAGCTTCGCGGTCTGCCTGGCGTCCGCTTCGACGTCGACGGCGAGTCCGCCGACAATCCGTCCCGCATCGCGGAGGTCATTCGCGAGCTGCGCGACTCGAGCGATCCGGAGGCTGAGACCACCGTCGTACTGCGGTTCGGGTGGACCCCGCAACGAATCCTGACCGACGGCGGTTCATGCCTGGCCGAGTTTGTGGCGTCAGACGGCAGCCGGCTGCGAGTCGGCGCGGATGCGGTGATCACCGCCATCGGATTCCAGCACTCGTCGAAGCGGCTCTACCCGGGCGACGACACGGGACCGGAGGTGATCTCGGCGCTCCCCAGCATCTACCGGACCGGCTGGTATCGCCGTGGTCCCCATGGCACCATCCCCGAGAACCGGGTCGACGCGCGAGAGGTGGCCGACGCGATCGCCGCAGACGTCAAGGCTGGAAAGGTGCGCACCGGACGGCCCGGATGGCCAGGCCTGCCCGAGCACGTGCGGGAGCGCGCCGTCGACTTCTCGGGCTGGCGAGCGATCGACGCCCACGAGCTCGCCCACGCGAATGCGGGAAGATTCCGCAGCAAGGTCACTGATAGGGAACAATTGCTGCGCTTGGCATCGCGCAACGTGGTCGCCGGCGGCGATCGGATGGAGGTAGACAGGTGAGGGTCGTAATCCTCTTCGGGACGGAGTCGGGCACCGCGGAATTCGTCGCGAACGACCTCTCGGACGCGATCGCCGGCTTCGACGACACCATCGAGGCCGATGTCGTCGACATGACGGATCAGCCCGTCGACGACATCGACGTCGCCGCGCTCCATCTGGTGGTCTGCTCGACGTACGGCGACGGCGAGCTGCCTGCCAGCGCCCGACCCTTCCACGCGGGCCTGGAGCGCGAATGCCCCAACCTCACCGGACTCCGGTACGCGATGTTCGGCATGGGTGACTCCAGCTACGTCGACACGTACAGCCACGGCAGCGAGATCATCGACGCGACGCTCACCGGACTCGGCGCCACCAGAGTCGGTGAGTACGGCAGGCACGACGCATCCGGGAGGGACGCGGCGAGCGACGTCGCGTTGACGTGGCTGGAAGGGCTCCGCGCCACCGTGCTCCTGACCGCCTCCGAGCGATGAGCCGGTCGAGCTGATGACGAACCAGAAGGAAGACACC
The DNA here is from genome assembly GCF_040682015.1 of Dactylosporangium sp. NPDC051485. Classification (NCBI taxonomy): domain Bacteria; kingdom Bacillati; phylum Actinomycetota; class Actinomycetes; order Micromonosporales; family Micromonosporaceae; genus Dactylosporangium; species Dactylosporangium sp. NPDC051485. The sequence goes on along the minus strand of NZ_JBFAZW010000071.1, from coordinate 2,979 downwards.
ACCTCACCCGTGAAGCGCTACCAGCGTTCCACCATGCGCGATGTCGCCGCGTTGGCCGACGTCAGCCCGAAGACCGTGTCGCGAGTGATCAACGGCGAGAAGTACGTATCGGCGGAGATCGTGGAACGGGTGCACGCGGCCATGGAGCGGCTCGACTACCGCCACAATCTGGCCGCGAGCCAGCTGCGGGCCGGAACGACGTCCGCGGCGATCGGCCTCATCCTGGTCGACATCTCGAATCCGTTCTCGTCGATGCTGCATCGCGCCGTCGAGGATGTGTTCCGAACCCGCGGCATCGCAGTGCTGTCAGCGTCGACCGATGAGGACGCCGCGCGCGAACGCGCCGCAGTCGCGACCTTTGCCGCACGGCGAGTTGATGGACTCATCATGATGCCTGCGAGCCACGACCACAGCTACCTGAGCGCCGACGTCCGCGCCGGAACCCACATCGTCCTGATCGACCGGCCGCCCGCGTTCCTCAACGTCGACTCCGTTGTCTCGGACAACCTCGGCGGTGCGGAGACCGGTGTGCGTCACCTCATCAGCCATGGGCATCGACAGATCGGATTCATCGGGGATTGGCCCGGGGTCGTGTCGTCGCAACTGCGCTACGACGGCTACCGACGTGCCCTCGAGACCGCCGGCATCCCCATCGACGACTCACTCGTCGCGCGTGGTTTCTCATCCTCCGCCGATGTCGAGGAGACCAGTCGCGCGCTGCTCCTGCGTTCCGGCGCCCCCACGGCGCTGTTCGTCGCGCAGAACGCCCTGTGCGCAGCGGTCATCCGTGCGATCCGCACGCACGGCGCGCACGACCGCGTCGCCATCGTGGGCTTCGACGGGTTCGAGGGCGCCGACCTGATCGAGCCCGGACTCACCGTCATCACCCAGGATCCGCTCCGCATGGGAACGCTCGCCGCCGAGACGCTGGTCCAGCGGATGAGCGGCGCGAGCACGACTCCCGCGATGAACCACGTCCTCCCCACAGTCCTGATCGAGCGCGGCTCCGGTGAGCTGCCCGGACCCTTCGCCGCATGAGCCGCCCGGCACTGGCGATCGGGGAGGCGCTCGTCGATGTGATCGACTCCCGCAACGGGAGCATGATCAGACCCGGCGGCTCACCTGCGAACGTCGCGATCGGGCTGGCCCGGCTCGGCGTCCCCACCGAACTGCTCACCGCGCTCGCCGACGATACATACGGCGAACTGGTCAAGGCATGGGTCGAGGACTCTGGCGTCGGCGTCGAGCGAAACTCCGCGTGCCTCGATCGAACGTCAATAGCCCGCGCCGTGCTCGACGCGGGCGGGGCGGCACGCTACGAACTTGACATCGTGTGGACCCTTCCGGCGGTTCCACGGACCGCGATCGCCGATCGGCCGCTCGTCCATGTCGGTTCGCTCGCGCTGTTCCTCGAGCCAGGCGCGAACGAGGTCGAGCGCATCGTAGAGCATGCGGTGAGCACGGATGTCCCCGTCGCCGTCGATGCCAATATCCGCCCAAGCGCGCTTACGGACCCTGCATCGGCTCGCGCACGGTTCGAGTCGATCGCCGAGCGCGCGACCGTTGTGAAGCTGAGCGACGAGGACGCGGCCTACCTCTATCCGGACGTCGCCGATCACGATGTGGTGCGTCACCTCCACGAACTCGGCGGAGCAACTCCGGCAGCCCGCCGCGTGGTGGCCCTGACCCTCGGCGCCAGCGGTGCGCTCCTGCGTTGCGCGGACGGCGACGTCCGCACAACGGCACCGCGAGTCAGCGTCGTCGACACGATCGGCGCCGGGGACTCGTTCATGTCAGGGATGCTGGCACGCCTGCTCAAGTACAAACGGAGTGCATGGCAGGAACTGTCGACGGTGGTAGACGTCGGCAGGTACGCCGCGCAATGCGCGGCGATCACCGTCGGCCGCGAAGGCGCCGACCCGCCGCGATGGAATGAGGTGGTAGCGCCATGAGCGCGGTCGACCTGATCGCTCGCATAGCGACGACTCCGGAGACTTTCGACCGACTGCGACGTCTGCTTGAGGACTACGCGCAGACTGTGCGCGACGAGCCCGGCAACCTCCGGTTCGAGCTGTATGCCTCGCGGGAGGACCACAGCCTCGTGGTCGTGGAACGATACGAAGACGACCGAGCCTTCGAACAGCACTGCCGCTCCCCAGAGAACGCCCGATTCAACAGGGCCCTGCAGTCCCTGCTGGGAGGTCGGGGATCGGCCTTGGAGATGCTCACCCGGTTGGACGCACAGCACGGGACCGGGAACGCAACCGGCAATCTCCCCTAGTAACTGTTCGAGAAGGATCGGTAGCGTCAACCGTCCTTTGAGGTTCGCGGTTGCTGCTGACGGATCGGCTGCGCGGCAGGGAGTGTTACGAGATTCGCGCTGGTTGTTGGGCAGACTGTCGGGTGTGATCGTCGCGGTAACCGGCCCGAGCGCGGCCGGCAAGACTACGTGGTGCCGACGCCACCACGCCGAAAATCTGGTCGCCGAGTACGCGCCGACCGGCGCGGAGCCAAACGACGGGGACTTGCCGGCGCAGGCTGCCTTCTGGTGCGCGGTGAACTGCCGCCGGTGGCAGGCGGTTATAGAGCGGGAGAGGGCCTCTGGCCTGGCCGTCTGCGACGACGATCCGTTGAAACTGCACTATTCCTGGTCGCTGGTCCGTATCGGTGCGGCCAGTCCAGAACTGTGGGCGTCCGAGGTGGCCGCGAACCGGGCCGCCATCGCGGCCGGCCGGCTCGGCTTCGCCGACGTGGTGCTGGTTTCCCTTCCGTCCGTTGAGGAGCTGCGCCGGCGTCGGGATGCCGACCCGACCCGTCAACGCCGCAACTTCGCGTTGCATGTCCGGCTGGCAGAGCCGTTGCGGGAGTGGTACCAGACGCTGGAGCTAGGGCTTATCTGACGGATCTTGAAGGAGTGCGGTCAGGTTTGGCGCGGAGCCAGATCACGATCGAGGCGACGGTGACCGTTGCCTCGTAACG
>NZ_JBFAZW010000070.1:0-63154 GCF_040682015.1 Dactylosporangium sp. NPDC051485 | reverse complement strand
CTGGACGCCGTCCCCCCCCCCGCCCCCGCCCAGCCCGCCGGCGCGGTCGTCAACGCCCACGGCTGGCACGAGTCGGCGTGGGCCGACCCGGCCACGCCGAGCGCGGCGGAGCTGGACCGGGCCGGCGGCGGGCGGGCCGTGTACCTGTCGCGGACCTGCGTGCACGCGGCGCTCGTGTCGACCGCCCTGCTGAGCGCGGAGGCGAAGGCCGCGCCCGGCTACGACGACGGCGGCTGGCTGCGCCGCGACGCCCACCACGTCGTGCGGGAGGCCGCCTACGCGTCGGTCACCGCCGCGCAGGTCCACGCCGCGCAGCGGGCGGCGCTGCGGCACGCCGCGGCGCTGGGGATCGCCTGCGTCCACGAGTGCGGCGGGCCCGGCACCTCCGGCGAGGCCGACTTCACCGCCGCCCTCGGCCACGGCCCCGACCATCCCCTCGTCATCGGCCTGTGGGGCGAGACGGGCGCCGCGGCGAAGGCCCGCGAGCTCGGCGCCGCCGGCGCCGCCGGGGACCTGTATGCCGACGGGGCTCTCGGCGCCCGCACCGCGCACCTCGGCGCCGCCTACCGCGACGAGCCCGGCTCCTGCGGCCACGGCTACCTCACCGCGCAACAGGTCACCGACCATCTCGTCGGCTGCGTCCGCCACGGCGTCCAGGGCGGCTTCCACGCCATCGGCGACCAGGCCATCGGCACCGTCCTGGCGGGCTTCGCCGGTGCCGCCGCGATCGTCGGTGTCGACGCGGTCCGCGACGGGCGGCACCGCGTCGAGCACGCCGAACTGCTCGACAAGGCCGCCATCGCCCGGTTCGTCGAGTTCGGCGTCGTCGCGTCCGTCCAGCCCGCGTTCGACCGGCTGTGGGGCGGCGAGCACGGCATGTACGCGACCCGTCTCGGCCCGGCCCGGGCCCTCGCCGCGAACCCGCTCGCGGCCCTCGCGGGGGTCGGGGTGACGCTCGCGTTCGGCTCCGACAGCCCCGTCACGCCGCTGGACCCGTGGGGCAGCTGCCGGGCCGCGATGCGTCACCACAACCCGGCGCAGCGCATCGGCGGCAAGGCCGCGTTCGCCGCGCACACCCGCGGCGGGTGGCGCGCCGCCCGCCTCGACGACGAAGGTGTCCTCGACCCGGGCGGCACCGCCACGTTCACCGTCTGGGACACCACCGGCCCGGTCGCCGCGGTCCTGTCCGGCGAGCGCAGCCCCGCCGCCCGCCGGACCGTCCTGCGCGGGCGGACGATCCACACCACGACATGAGGATGGAGGCGGCGCGGTGAGCGGGAAACTCGGACTCGACCGGCGCACGGTCGCCAAGGCCAGGCGGCTCGCCGAGGCCGCCGGGCGGCCCGTCGTCGAGCTGGCCCGGACGCACACCACCGCCGCCGTGGAACGGGCCACGCTGCGCCTGGCCGGGATCGGCGGCGCCGACCCGGACGGCATCCCGTGGGTGAACCGGCTCGTCGACGCGGTCGCCGCCGACGTCGGGCTGGGCCACGGGGTGCTGCTGCCCGTCTACGACGCGCTGATCCGTGACGGGCACGCCGACCTGACGTTGCTGGCGCAGAAGGCGGCGGCCGGCAGTGTGCGTTTCGGCGTGCCGCGGCCGGGCAAGGACGGGCGGGTGCGCCGGTCGGCGGCGGCGGCGGTGGCCCGGGGGGTCGCCCGGATCGACCGGCGGCGCCGGGAACGGGAACGGCTCGTGGCCCGGCACGGCGACCCGCCGCAGCGGCCGTGGATCTACCTGATCGTCGCGACCGGCGACATCTACGAGGACATCCCGCAGGCCCAGGCGGCGGCGCGGGCCGGGGCGGACGTGATCGCGGTCATCCGGTCGACGGGGCAGTCGCTGCTGGACTACGTGCCGGAGGGCGCGACCCGGGAGGGGTTCGCGGGGACGTACGCGACGCAGGAGAACTTCCGGCTCATGCGGGCCGCGCTCGACGTGACGTCGAAGGAGGTCGGGCGGTACATCCGGCTGACGAACTACGCGTCGGGCCTGTGCATGCCGGAGATCGCCGCCCTGGCCGGGCTCGAACGGCTCGACATGATGCTCAACGACTCGATGTACGGGATCCTGTTCCGGGACATCAACCCGATCCGCACGTTCGTCGACCAGCGGTTCTCCCGGCAGATCCACGCCCGGGCTGGGATCATCATCAACACCGGCGAGGACAACTACCTCACCACCGCCGACGCGGTCGACGCCGCGCACACCGTGACCGTGTCGCAGCTGCTCAACGAGTATTTCGCGACCGAGGCGGGGCTGCAGACGTGGCAGCTGGGGCTCGGCCACGCGTTCGAGATCAACCCCGACCTGCCGGAGTCGTTCCGGCTGGAGCTCGCGCACGCGTTGCTGGCCCGGGAGCTGTTCCCGGGCGCTCCGCTGAAGTGGATGCCGCCGACGCGGCACATGACCGGCGACGTGTTCCGCGGCAACCTCCTCGACGGGTTCTTCAACCTTGCCGGGGCGCTGACCGGGCAGGGCATCCTGCTCGTCGGCATGATGACCGAGGCCGTCGTCACCCCGTGGCTGTCCGACCGGGACATCGCCCTGCAGAACGTCCGCTACGTGCTGCGGGCCGCGGGCAACCTGCACGAAGACTTCACCCCGGGCCCGTTCATCAAGGACCGGGCCGCGCTGGTACTGCGGGAAGCGGTCGGGCTGCTCGAGCGGATCGCCGCGGAGGGGCTGCTCGAGGCGATCGCCGACGGCACGTTCGGGATCATGCGGCGGCCCGCGGACCGCGGCCGTGGCCTCGACGGCGTCGCCCGCCGCGAACCCGGCTACTACAACCCCGCCGAGGACCTGCTGACGAAGGGGGCACGATGAGCAGCCCACCGGTGATCCGGCCGTACGGGGACACGACCGGCGACGGGATGATCCAGGTGTCGTTCACCCTGCCGCTGCCGGCCGGGAAACGCGGCGAAGGCGCCGCCCTGCAACTGGCCGGGAAGATGGGCATCGACCCGGCCATGGTCGTGCACGCCCGGCCCATCGGCGAGCAGCACACGTTCTACGTGGTGTATGGGCGGGTCAACCATCTTGTCGAACCGGGGAAGGTCGTCGTCGCGGAGCGGGACTATCCGCTGCTGGCGCCGAAGGACGTCAACGCCGCCGTCCGTGCCCGGCTGCGGCGCAAGCTCGTCGTGGTCGGCGCCTGCATCGGCACCGACGCGCACACCGTCGGTATCGACGCCATCCTCAACGTCAAAGGCATCGCCGGGGAGAAGGGCCTGGAGTACTACCGGGAGATCCGGGTCGTGAACCTCGGCGCCCAGGTCGCCGTCGCCGACCTCGTCGCCGCCGCCACCGCCGAGAAGGCCGACGCGGTGCTCGTGTCCCAGGTCGTCACGCAGAAGGACGCGCACCTGCACAACACCCGGGCGATGTCCGCGGCGTTCCGGGAGGCGTTCCCGCCGGCCCGCCGGCCGCTGCTGGTCGTCGGCGGGCCCCGGTTCGACGAGCTCATGGCCGCCGAGCTCGGCGTCGACCGGATCTTCGGCCGCGGGACGACCCCGCGGGAGGTCGCCTCGTATCTGGCGCACACCCTGGCCGGTGCCCGGTGAGCCACGTCGGGGTGACGGTCGTGCACCGCAGGTATGTGCCGTACGGGCACGCCCACTACGGCGGGAACCTCGTCGACGGCGCCTACAGCCTCGCCCTGTTCGGGGACGCCGCGACGGAGCTGTGCATCCGCACCGACGGCGACGAAGGGCTCTTCGCCGGGTACAGCACGGTGGCGTTCCACGCGCCCGTCCACGCCGGTGACGTCGTCGAGGTCACCGCGACCGTGACCCGGCAGGGCAACCGCAGCCGCACCGTCGAGTTCACCTGCCACGTCGCGTGCCGCGCCGAGCCTGGCCGGGGGCCGTCCGCCGCCGCGGTCCTCGACCCGCCGCTGCTGGCCGTGTCCGCCACCGGCACCGTCGTCGTGCCGTGACCGGCCCCGGGTTTGTCCTTGGCACCGCGGAGCCGGCAGGGAGGCCCCCAGGGCCGACCGCTTCGCCTGGTCTGGCTCGATGCGGCTTCGCTCTGATCGACCCAGGCCAGGCGCTGACGGGGGCTACGGTGCCCTGGTGGCACGGACCGGGGCCATGTGCTGCATGGTGTTGCGCGTCGTGTCCGGGGGTGGTCCGGTGACGCTCGCCGCCTGTGTGGACGTCGGGTCGACCGACACCAAGCTCGCCGTCGTCGACACCGGCAGCGGTGAGCTGGTCGCGGCCGCGGCGACGCCGACCACGCTCGGCGGTGACGTCCTCGACGGTGTCGACGCGCTGCTGGCCGCGGCCGGGCCCGTCGAGCACGTCTACTGCTGCTCCTCGGCCGGTGGCGGGCTGCGGCTCGCCGTCATCGGCTACGAGCCGCTGGTCTCCGCCGACGCCGGGCACCGCGTCGCGCTGTCCGCCGGTGCCCGTGTCGTCCACGTCGCCGCCGGGCCGCTCAGCGCCGGGCAGGTGCGGGCCGTGCGCGCCGACCGGCCCGACGTTGTGCTGCTCGTCGGTGGCACCGACGGCGGCGACGGCGACGTCATCGTCCACAACGCCCGCCGGCTCGCCGCCGCCCGGTGGCGGGTCCCGGTCGTCGTCGCCGGTAACGCCGACGCCCGCGGTGACGTCACCGCCGCGCTGGCCCGCCACGGCCTGCCGGTCGTCGTCACCGGCAACGTCCTGCCCCGCATCGGGGTCGTCGACGCGGCGCCCGCCCGGGCGGCGATCCGGGACCTGTTCATCCGGCACGTCATCGGCGGGAAGCGGCTGTCGAAGGGGCCGCGGTTCCCGCGGCTGGTGTCGGCGGCCACCCCGGACGCGGTCCTGACCGGTGTCGGGGTCCTCGCCGCGCAGGCCGGCGGGGACCTGCTCGTCGTCGACGTCGGCGGGGCCACCACCGACGTGTACAGCGCGCTGCAGCCGCGGGAGGTGCCGCCCGACGCGGTCGCCGGGGTGCTGTGGCACGCCCGGACCGTCGAGGGGGACCTCGGCGTACGGTGGAACGTCGCCGGGATCGAGGCCGCCGCCGCCCGTGAACGCGTCCCGGTCGCGGGCGGGCCGCTCGGCCTCGCCGGGGCCGCCGCCACGATCGCCGTGCGCCGTCACACCAGGGCGGGACGCGACCTGCGGCACGTCGTGTCGGTCGTGGCGTCCGGCGGCGTCTTCCGGCATGCGCAGCGCCACGCCGCCACGGCCGCTGCCGAGGCGATCCTGCGCGACCATGCCGGTGGGTGGGCGCTGCCCCGCGCGCCCCGTATCGCCGTGGACGCCGCGTATGTGCTCGCCGCCGCGGGGCTGCTCGCGGCCGACCATCCGGCGGCCGCGGCCCGGTTGTGTGAACAGCTGGGCGAACGGGTGACGTCCGGGGGTGAAACCCCGGCAGAATTCGGTCGCCGACACGGACCGTGACCGAACAGTCCGTGATCGGTTCGTTGCGGGGCGTGGGTGTTCGGGTGAACCGTGACCGACACGCCCGGCCGACACGCCGCCCCGGCGAATTACATCCCGCGAGGCGGTTGACACGCACCCCGCGGCTGCGCGTACCGTCTTTGCGTCCTACTTCGGGAAGGGTGACCGCGGTTCGCTACTCCCCAACGCCGGCTGGCCGGACGCTCATCGTCAACCGACGGGGCGGCCCCGAGCGCAGGCGGCGGGGGTCGGCGGGGGCCGTGAACGCGGCATCCACCGGTGTCAGGGCAGGGGGAATCACGCGACCAGTAGACAACGGCACGCCCCGGGCAGCCAGCCCGCGCCGAGCCGGAACGAAGGCCGCGCACGAACGTCCCTGCCGCACCGGCCGGACATGGGCCTGGGAGCGCGGGGCGCGACCTCGGTCGCGCCCCCATTGCAGCGTTTCGCAGGTTCGGGCCGCATAATTGGCGCCGCAACCCCCACGGAAACGTCTGACACCCCCGGGACGGCGAAGGTGACGTTGGTCGACACCCACACCCCGGCCGCCCCAGCGGCCCCCAGCGCACAACCCGGCCAGCGGCGGCCCCTGCCGCTGTGGGCGGCGCTGCTCGCCGCCGCCGCGGCCGGCGGCACCATGCTCGTCGCGTTCCCGCCGTACGGGCTGTGGTGGGCCGCCCCGGTCGCCGTCGCGCTGCTCGCCCTCGCCGTGCACCGCCGCCGCCTGCGGGCCGGCCTCGGCCTCGGGTTCGCCACCGGGCTGCTGTTCTTCACCCCGCTGCTGTCGTGGACGAACCTGCACACCGGCTTCGTGCCGTGGCTGCTGCTGTCGGTCATGGAAGCGCTGTACCTGGGGCTCCTCGGCGCCGCCGGCGCGTGGCTCAGCCCCCTGCTCGACCGGCGGGACCTGCGCTGGAACCCGGCCGGGTGGGCGTGGCCGGTCGCCGTCGCCGCCCTGTGGACCGGCCAGGAGTGGCTGCGTTCCCGCACCCCGTTCGGCGGGTTCCCGTGGGGCCGGATCGCGTTCAGCCAGGACACGTCGCCGCTGCTGCGCCTCGCCGCGGCCGGCGGGGCACCCCTCGTCACGTTCGCCGTCACCCTCATCGGGGCGCTGCTCGGGTACGCGGTGCTGCGCGGCGCCGGCGCCGGCCCCGACCCGCGGCGGGCCGTGGCGCCCCTCACCGCGGTCGCCGCCGCCCTCGCCGTCGCCGGGCTCGCGCAGCTCGTGCCGCACGCCAAACCCGACGGCAAGGCCGTGTACGTCGCCGTCGTGCAGGGCAACGTGCCCCGCCTCGGCCTCGACTTCAACGCCCAGCGCCGCGCCGTGCTCGACAACCACGTCAACGCCACCATCGCCCTCGGCGACCGGGTCAAGGCCGGCACCGCCCGCCGCCCCGACCTCGTCGTGTGGCCCGAGAACGCCAGCGACATCGACCCGCTGCGCAACCCCGACGCCGGGCAGCTCATCGACCGGGCCGCCGCCGCCGTCGGCGCCCCCATCCTCGTCGGCGCCGTGCTGTACACCCCCGAAACCGGCGTCGAGAACGCCGGGCTCGTGTTCAACCCGGGCCGCGACATCAGCGACCCGGTGCAGAAGTACGTCAAACGGCACCCGGTGCCGTTCGCCGAGACGATGCCGCTGCGCTCCATCGCCCGGATGGTGTCCAAGGAGGTCGACCGGGTCACCGACATGACCGCCGGCACCCGCCCCGGCGTCCTGACCGTCGGCCCCGCCACCGTCGGCGACGTCATCTGCTTCGAGGTCGCCGTCGACGACCTCGTCCGCGACACCGTCGTCGGCGGCGGGCAGCTGATCGCCGTGCAGACGAACAACGCCACCTTCGACGAGGCCGAGGCCCGCCAGCAGCTGGCCATGGTGCGGCTGCGCGCCGTCGAACACGGCCGGGACGCGTTGATGGCCTCCACCGTCGGCATCTCCGCGTTCGCCTCGGCCAGCGGTGTGACCAGCGGCGAGACGCAGTTCGACACCCCCGCCGTCATCCTGGCCGAGCTGCACCTGTCGAACCGACGTACGCTTGCCACGAGGCTCGGCGCGATCCCCGAGTACGTGCTCGCCGGCCTGGCCGTCGCCGGGCTCGCCGCGGCCACCTGGGTGCGGCGCCGCCGCCCCGCCGTCGAGGAGGAGTCGTGAGCGGTCCGCAGCGCCGCGTCAGCTTTGGCTCACGCCGGCGCCGCAGCGCCGCGGAGGTGACGGCGTGAGCGGTTACCCCGGGGTCGGCAGGGTGCTCGTGATCATCCCGACGTACAACGAGGCCGACAACATCCGGATCATCGTCGAGCGGGTGCGCAAGGCCACGCCGGACGTGGACATCCTCGTCGCCGACGACAACAGCCCGGACGGCACCGGCGCCATCGCCGACGAGCTCGCCGCGGTGGATCGTGCCGTACACGTGCTGCACCGGCCCGGCAAGCAGGGCCTCGGCGCCGCATACATCGCCGGGTTCGCGTGGGGCACCGAGCAGGGCTACGACGCCGTCGTCGAGATGGACGCCGACGGCTCCCACGCCCCCGAGGAACTGCCGAAGCTGCTCGACGCCCTCGCCGACGCCGACGTGGTGCTCGGCTCCCGCTACGTCAAGCACGGCCGGACCGTCAACTGGCCCGCGCACCGCCAGGCGATCTCCCGCATCGGCAACCTGTACGTGCGCCTCGCCCTCGGCATGCCGCTGCGCGACGCGACCGGCGGCTACCGGGCGTACCGCACCCCGGTGCTCGGCAAGCTCGAGCTCGACACGATCGCGTCGCACGGCTACTGCTTCCAGGTCGACCTCGCCTGGCGCTCCCACAAAGGGGGGTTCCGCGTCACCGAGGTGCCGATCACGTTCACCGAACGCGAACGCGGCCAGTCGAAGATGAGCTCCAGCATCGTTCGCGAGGCACTGTGGAAGGTGACGCTGTGGGGGACCTCCGCCCGGTGGGTCGCGCTGAAACGCGCGGTCGCCGGGAACGGTCCCGCTCGATAAAAGGGGAGTCAGGCATGCGTGGGGTCGGCTGGGCCGCGGTCGGCGGGTTCGTCCTGGTGGTCGCCGAGATCGTGGTGTTCGTGCTCGTCGCGCACGCCGTCGGCTGGGCCTGGGCGGTCCTGCTCGGCCTGGCCACCATGTTCATCGGGGCGATGCTCGTCAAACGCGAGGGCATGCGGGCCTGGCGGCGCTTCCGCGACGCCGTCAACCAGGGCCGGCCCGCCGGCGGCGAGGTGTCCGACGGCCTCACCGGCCTGCTCGGCGCGCTGCTGCTCATCGTCCCCGGGTTCATCACCGCCACCGCAGGGCTGCTGCTGCTCATCCCGCCCGTGCGGGCCCTCGCCGGCCGGCAGGTCCGCGGCGTCGCCGAGCGGCGCATCTCCCCGGCCGCCGCCGGGGACCTCTTCGGACCGCGGGTCGTGCGCGCCGACCGCACCCCCGACGCTGGATCCGCGGACGGCGGGATCGTCGAGGGCGAGGTCGTCGAGGGAGAGGTCATCGACCCGCGGTGAGGGCCGAGCCCGTCACCGTCGACGCCCTCGCCCGCGACCTCGCCGACCGGGCCGCCACCCTCGCGCCGGGCCACCCGGCCAGGCTCGCCGTGGACGGCGCACCCACCGCCGGCACCGCCGACCTTGCCGAGGCGATCGTGGCGGTACTGCGCGATGCCGGCCGGTTCGTGCTGCACGTGCCCGCCGACGGGTTCCTGCGCGCCGCCTCCCTGCGGCTGGAGCGGGGCCGGACCAACCCCGACGCCTACTACGAGGACTGGCTCGACCTGCGCGGCCTCACCCGGGAAGTCCTCGGCCCGGCCGGGCCCGGCGGCACCGGGCGGGTACTGCCGTCGCTGTGGGACCCGCGGACCGACCGGGCCACCCGGGCCGGCTACGTGCAGCTGCCGGAGCACGGCGTGGTCGTGGTGTCCGGGGTGTTCCTGCTCGGGGCGGGGCTCGACTTCGACCTTGCCGTGCACCTCATGCAGAGCGACGCGGCCCTGGCCCGGCGGGCCGATCCGGCGCTGGCGTGGACGTTGCCGGCGTTCGAGCGGTACCGGTCGGAGGTCATGCCCGAGTACCAGGCCGACGTCGTCGTGCGGGCCGATGATCCCCGCCACCCGGCGCGCGTGGTCGAGGTCGCCTGAACGCACGCCGGCCCTGCCGGGGATTCGTGACCTTTCGCGGCGTTGCGCGGGGCCGGGTCGGCCGGCGGGGCCGACGAGCAGGCGGCGGGGCCGGCCGGAGTCCGCCGCGGTCAGGAGCGGGCGGGTTCGCGTGGCCGTGGGCTGCGGGTTCGGCTGTGCGCGGACGAGGCGGGCGGCGGCCGGTTCCCGGGCTATCGTCGCAGTGGTGAAGACGTTCTGGCTGGACCGGGACCACGAGCGGTATCGCGCGCTCGCCCTCGCCGCGCGGCCCGCGTTCGCCGACAGCCTCGGCGACATCGCCCCCGTCGCCTTCGCCGCGACCGCCTGGACGCTCGCCACCCCGCCCGCCCTCGACCCCGGCTACGTCCGCTGGCACCGCCGCATCCTGACCGCCGAATGCGCCCGCAACCCCTTCGACGGCGGCCTCACCGCCCGCGTCGAGCTCGTCTCCTCCCTGCCCGCCGAACTCACCGCCTCCCGAACCTGGTGGCGCGACCGCGGCTGGCGGGGCTGGCCCGAACTCTTCGGCCAGTTCATCCGGCCCACCGACCGGGACCTGAGCCGCAACCCGCACCTGCGGGCCACCCTGCTCGTCGAGGCGCCCCTGCCGCTGGACGACCTGCCCGCCGCCCCCGACCCGGACGCCACCGACGACGACATCGCCGCGTCGGCGCAACGCGCCGTCACTGTCCTCGTCCGCGACCTGACCGACCTCGTCGGCCCCCTGCTGCAGCAGCTGGACACCTCCCGCGCCGCCACCTGACCCTCCAGCGGCCGGCGCCGTAGGTGCCCGGCCCCGACCTGAGCGACCTCGTGCAGGGATCCCGTCCGCAATGTGCCCCGCTTACGGGTGACTCGTCCGGTGATATCCCACTTGCCGCGATACGGGTGAATTGGGAAGGTCCTCTCGTGGACGTGCGCCCCCTCCGTGCCGACGAGTGGCAGCTCAAGCGTGACCTGCGCCTCGCCGCCCTCCGCGACAGCCCCGCCGCCTTCGCCAGCACGTACGCCCGGGAGGCCCACCGCAGCGAGGCCGACTGGCGCACCTGGCCCGCCGGCGGCGCCTTCTTCACCGCGTTCGCCGCCCCCGGCGAGCCGGTCGGGATCGCCGGGACCTGGGTCGCCGTCGCCGACCCCGCCACCGCGCACCTCATCAGCATGTGGGTCGTCCCCGCCGCCCGCGGCCGTGGCGTCGCCGCCGGTCTCGTCGAGGCCGCCGCCGGCTGGGCCCGCGACCGCGGCCACGCCACCGTCGAGCTCGAGGTCGCCGTCGGCAACACCGCCGCCCTGTCGGCGTACGTCCGCAGCGGCTTCGAAGTCACGCAGCGCGAGCCTTTCACCACGGGCGGCACCGTACTCGTCCTGCCCGTGTAGCCGGCAAATCCGTCCATCACGAGCCACCCCGCCCGGCGAGAGCGCCTGTCCACACGTCCTGCAGTCTCTGACTGAAAGGATGAAGCGTTTTGCGGCATTTGCGCCCTTTAGCTACATAGTGTGATCGCGTCATCACGACACGAGGGGGAGTCAAGATGCGAAACGCACAACGAGTGCTGGCGCTGGGCGCCATGACCCTGACCGCCGGCGCGGTCTTCGGCCTGACGGCCACGGCCGCGTCGGCCGCCACCACCCAGGCCGAGAAGACCACGGTCGCCCAGCCCGGCGCCGACAAGCCGGGCCCGCACGGCGGCCCGAGCGGCGGCCAGCAGGGCGGTCCCCACGGCGGCCCGAGCGGCGGCTCGCAGGGAGGCCCGCACGGCGGCCCGAGCGGTGGTCCCCACGGCGGCCCGCAGGGTGGCCCGCGCGGCGGCCGGCCCGGTGACCACGACCGCTCCTGGATCGCCGGCTGGTACCAGAACAAGAAGACCTGCCAGTTCTTCGCCTGGACCGGCGCGCACTCGGGCCGGTTCGACTACGGCGTCTGCGTCCCGGCCTTCGGTAAGAAGGGCTGGATCCTGGTCGCGCACGAGCGCGACGGCCGTCGCCACCACCACCGCTAGGCGACAGCACGTGTGCGGGCGGCAGTCCTCGGACCGCCGCCCGCACACACGTGTCGGGGGTCGACCAGCATCGGAACGAAAACCCGTACACGTGTCCACCCACCCGCGGGACTCCACCGCCTGCCCCGTGCTCCGCCCGGCCTGGCCGTTGAGGAACAGCGGAACGAAAAATCACGCTAAGCCGGGTGGGCAGGAAGCGGGGCTTGGCCCGGCTTCTACCAGCGGCTCGGGCTCCGGTAGACGAGGCCAAGCTTCTCGGCCCCGTCCTTACTGCCACCGATCATCTCCGCGATGGACTTCGGATCGATGTTCCTCATCGACTCGACAAGCTCGGTAGCCAGGGCCTCCGGAGCTTGGCCCCGAACGTCAACCACGAGGCCGAACTGCACCGACGGATCCTCGAACGAGGCTCTGCGGGCCGGATAGTTGAACGTCAGGCGTGCGACATCGAAGTCCTTCAACCAGGCTGTGCACCAGCCTGGGGCGCAGTCCCATCGAGCCAGGATGGTGGGATCAGCGCGGAACTGGTCGGCTACCAGCCGGGCCAAGGTCCTGGTCGGCCATTCCCAGCTATGGTCCTGCTCGGCCCGGGCGACCTCTCGGTCGTACTCCATCGCATCGAACCGCACCTCCTGCGGTGGGTCGCCTGGCATCGAGGAGCGCCAGTCCTTCCACACCACATGCGGTCCCTCACGCACGATCGTGACATACAGCCCACCGCAGCAGCCCTCGGTGCAGTATGCCTCGGCGAGCCTGATCTCCTTCGGCTCGCTCGTGGCCCTGAGCCGTCCGCTGTAGACCAGCCGCTCCGGCTCCTCTGCGGGACCCTTGTCGAACGCGGCCGCGACGATCGGTGTCCCGTCGATGACGATCCTGGCCTCTATTGCAGGGAATCCCGGGTTTGGATCGGGCACCACGACCCGGACAGCAAATCGTTCGTCAGGTGTGCCGCTGCTGGCCGCTTGTTCGATGATCCAGGCGGCGCGCCTGGCCTCGACCGGATTGCTGGAAGACGCGCTACGTTCCAGCGCCTCGATCCACGGTGCGGAGGTCAACACTTGCTTGATCCGGTCGATGAGGCATCTGCGAAGGTCGCCAACCACCGGTGCTGCCGGCCCGGTGCACAGGTCCTCGGCGACCGAGGTCAGCAAGGCCGCTCGCTCCAGCGTGGCCGGTCTCGTGTCCGCGAGCGCAATCCAACGCTGATAGGTGGCCGTTGCTTGCTTGTATCGGCTGATCTCGTACTGGTAGTTGCGCGTGCTGGTCATCGCGAGCAGGAGGTTCCCGGCCTGATCCCACGAGACATCGTGCACGGCGGGTTCGCCGAGGATCTCCGCCAGTGCATACATTTCGGCGATCTGCCGGGCGAGGTCGCTGGACAGCAGGTCTCGTGGCGTCGACAGCACCCACGCACGTACCACGGGATCGGGATTCCCGGCCAGCGCCCGGACGGCGATGATCCGGGAGTGCTTCCGTGATCGATCGGCGAGCCAGATAAGGTCTCGTGCGGCGGTTGGGATCTTCGCCAGCGCTTCGGCGGCGGGCCGTTCAGCAAAGCGCAACAGCCCGATGACCTTCATCGACGAGACGTCGGCCTGTTCGGCGTTGCCGTCAAGCAGACCGAGCCCGACCAGGACCGCGCGTCGATCCGTACCGTTCCGGACGAGCCAGCGGGCCGTGTCGAGAAGCCGCTGCGAAGGTTCGGGGGCAAGTTCTTGAAGGGCTCGCGTCACGTCCCGGGCGGTAACCGTCAAGCGAGTGCACTGCTCGTGCAGATCGGCGGCTGACAGCATCGGGTTGCTAACGAATTCCCGTAGCAGGGCCGACAGGGCCAGCCTACGTTCCGAATACGGGATGTTCGGATGGTCGCCATCGCGCGGGAGAGGATGACCACCGTCAGGGAGCGGCCCGTCCGGCGTCAGCCGATGCAGGCACAGCGCGTGTTCGAACAAGGACGCCGGATGATCGAGCGCCCTGCGCTCGTCAGCCATGCTCACCGTACTTGGGAAGACTCGATTCTCTTCATCATGCCCGCCACGGTACAGCCCGATGATGTTGCACCCACCCCGACCGCCGTCATCAGCACCCCGCCGCCGGTGGGACGGTCGTGCGCGACCCCCAGCAGCACCGCGACCGGCGGCGTCATCCCGAGCCCGAACGCCGCCAGTCACGCTGCCGTCGTCACCGCCCGCAGCGGCCGCGACACGCCGATCGCCTGCAGCCCCGCGAGCAGGTCCGGCCCCAGCCGGCACCGGGTGCCGTCCGTGTCCGCCGCCGCACGGCCGCGCGTGTTCGCGGGCGCTGCGGTGGGCATCGCCGGTCCGGTCCCCGTCCACGACACCGTCGGCTCCGCCCTGAACACCGCCTCGGCCACGGTCTGACCGCTGGCCGGGGCGGAGCGTCACGGCGCTTGCCAGTGGGCGGGTCGGCGCAGGCGCTGCGGCAGCTTCGTCGCCGCGTCACCGGTGGCGGCGTCGAGCTGCGACTGGATCAGGAACAGCGTCGTGCTCAGGTCCGCGCCGCGAAGATCTGCGCCGCGCAGGTCGGCGCCGATGACGTCCGTCCCGCGCAGGTCGGCGCCGCGCAGGTCCGCGCCGATCAGCAGGGCGCCGCGCAGGTCGGCGTCCCGCAGGTCGGCGCGGCGCAGCTTCGCCCCGATCAGGTGTCGGCCCGGCGACTTCGCCCGGGCGCCGCGGGCGGCCGCGCTGACCTCGCGCAGCAGCGGCGCGATCCGGTCGCGGTGCGCCTCGGCGGCCGCCGGCGTGAGGATGTCGGCGGCGTCACGCAGCGCTCGCGTGGCCGACAGGGCGTCGTCGACGGCCGCTATCAGCGCTGAGGCGGATGCGGCAGACGCGTTCCGCCCCGGGCCGGACTCGGTGAGCGCCGTCGCCGGGGACCGCCGCCGACCCGCCCGCCGCCGGTTGCCGGGGCCCGTCGGCGTCGTCGCCGGGGACACCTCGCCGCCGCCCGACAGCAGCGGCGGCTTTGTGCCGGGCCCCGCCGGGGACGCTTCGCCGGTGACGGCCGCGCTGCTGCCCGGCGGCGGTGGTGACTGGGCGCCCGGCACCTCGTGGGTCGCGCCCGTGCGCGACGGCGGCAGGGATTCGGCGAGGTGGCGGGCTTCGGTGAGGTACCACAGCAGTTCGTGCAGGATGCGGACCGCGGCGAACACGTCGAACATCCGCGGCGCGGACGCCGGGTCGCCGCGCCAGTCGCGGCCCTCGTAGACGACCTGGGCGACGTGCTGGCCGGCGCCGAAACAGTCGTACACCGTGCAGCCCGCGAAGCCGCGCTCCCGCAGGCGGGTGTGGATGCCGCAGCGGAACGTGTCGCCGAGGTTCGGGCACGGCTGGCCGGCCGGTTTGTCGATCGCGAAGTCCGAGGAGCGGGCGAACGTGGGTGCGACGCAGCACAATCCGAAGCACCGTGAGCAGTCGGCGCGTAGCTCTGCGTCCATCGTGCCTTCCTGTCTGTCCGTCCCCGCCGCGGCCGTGACTTCCCGCCGATCCAAGCATCACGCCCGGCGCCGTTCCACGAGTTTTCCGGCTCGGGGGCGTCACGCTTCGCCTCGGCGAGGTGGCGCCGGCGGTCACGGGCGGCGGGAAGGTTGGCGTGCTGGGCGGCGGCGGAACGGGCGGGGTCGCGGATCGTGGTGCGGGCGTCGAAAAGCCCCGGCCGGGGCGGACCGGGGCTTCGGCGACGTTGCTGCAGCTACGCGATGCGACCGCGGCGCCGGCGAACCTCTTCGAGACGCTCGTTGAGGATGTCCTCGAGCTCCGCGATCGTGCGCCGCTCGAGCAGCATGTCCCAGTGGGTGCGCGGCGGCTTCGCCTTCTTCTGCTCGGGCTCGCTGCCGTCGACCAACCGCGCCACGCTGCCGTCGAACTTGCACTCCCAGGTCATCGGGACCTCGGCGTCGACGGCGAACGGAACCTCGAACTGGTGCCCCTTGGCGCACAGGTACTCTCGGGTCTGACGCGGAGCCAGCTCGGTGTTGCGATCGGACTCGTAGCTGACGGCTCCGAGACGGCTGCCGCGCAGCATGCGCTCGCCCATGGTCGGTCTTCCCCTTCGGATCGTGGAGCGTTGCGTTGTTTCCAACGACGCCATGCGGTCTGACGATTCCCACCGCGGGCGGGCAGATTACACGACTTACCCGGGCTGGCGGTAGGTCAGTCGCCGGGTCGGTACCCTGATTTTACGTTGGCTTTCAATGATCGACCAGTTCAGTTGATTCGTGTCGCGCCTCACCGGAGGTAGTTTCGGCAGGTCACCCACCAGGTTGACCGTTCTCACCCGCCGAGCGCGCCGCCGCCGCCCGCGGGTGAGGTGAGCCGGGTCAGAGCCGCGGTGAGCTGCGTCACCTGGTCGCGCAGGTCGTCCGCCCAGCCGTGCGCCCGGTCCGCCTCGTTGCGCAGCCGGAGCGCGTCCTCGCGGGCCGCGATCAGCGCCGCCTCCGCCGCGGCGGCCCGCGCGCCCTCGGCGTCGAGGCGCCGCTGCAGCCGGCTCTCCACCTCGGCGGCCTCCCGCAGCGCCCGCTCCACCGCGGTGTGCGCGACGTCGCGCTCCCGCAGCACGCTGCCGGCCTCGTCGCGGGCGGCGTCACGCTCGCGGTATGCCTCGGCCCGCAACTCCGCCGCCGTCTGCGCCTCCCGCCGGGCCCCGTCGCGCTCCGCGGTGGCGGCGTCGACCGTTTCGCGGTACTGCGCGATCACCCGCTCGGCGTCCTCCCGCGCGGCGGCGACCGTCTCGTCCGCCGCGGCCTGCGCCTCGGTGATGTTCTGCGCACACTCCGCGCGGGCCTCAGCGACCGTCCGCTCGGCGGCCGTGCGGGCGTCGGCGATCATGTGGTGCATTGCGGCGCGGGCCTCGGCGACCGTCGCGTCCGCGGCCGCCTTGCCCTCCGCCACCCGCCGGTCGGCCTGTACGCGGGCGTCGGCGATGTCCCGGTCCGCCTCGGCGCGGGCGGCCGCGACACGCCGGTCCGCCTCCGCCTCGACCTGCCGGCCGAACTCCTCGGCGCGTGTCTCGGCCCGCCGGACCCGCTCCTCGGCCGCCACGAGCTCGGCGGCGTGCGCCACGCCCTGCCGCTCGACGGCCTCCTCGGCCTCCTGCAGCCGGGCCAGTGCCTCCATCTGCAGGGTGTGGGCCTGCAGCAGCTGCTCGGCCGTCTGGTCGCGCTCCGCGACCATGCGCTCGGCCTGGGCCTGCCACTGCCCGGCCTCCTCCTGGGCATCGCGGGCCGCGGCCCGGGCCAGGCCGGTCCCGGCCCGGGCCTCGTCGCGCTCGGCCTGCGCGCGGCGGGTCTGCTCGCGGGCGTCGTCGCGTTCGGCGTGCGCGGCGACCAGCCCCGCCGCCGCCTCGGCCCGCGCCTCCGCGACCCGCCGCTCGATCCCGGCGGGGGAGACCTCGGCGTGCAGGGCGTCGACGAGGTCGCCCAGCGCGTGGTCGAGCCGTTCGGCGATCTCGAACGCGCGGGCGAGCTGCCCGCTCAGGCCCGGCGACGTGCGCTGGCGCATCCGCGCGTTGCGGGCGTTGCGCTGGCATTCGCCGTCGTTGTCGCGGCAGTACCGGAACGGCCGCCCGGCCGCGTTGCGCTGCGGGACCGGCCGCCCGCAGTAGGCGCACGGGCGGTCGTCGCCGGCCCGTGCGTCGGCTTCGTCGCGGTCGTCGATCCGCACGTCGATTCGAGACTCCGTCACGGGCGTCAGCGTAGCCAGCGAACGTTCCCTGGTCACCGCGCCACGCCGATTACCGAATTACCAATACCGATTATTCGTTAATTGGCGCCTGCGGGTCTCCGGCGGCGCGCGGAACGGCTCCACGGGGCGTACACCATAATCACCGTTATGCGGTGGCACCACACTACCTATATGGTGCGACGATGACTGAGCAGCTCGTTCACTGTCGACGGTGCGGAGAGACGAAGCCGCGCGACGAGTTCTACAACCTGCCGCACACCACTGCGCCGCGACGGCCATGCAAGACGTGCATCCTGCAAGACAAGCGCACCCGCTACGCCACACTGGACGGCAACCGGGCCTCACACGCGCAGGTCCTCCGCGAGAAGTACAAACTCACGCCAGCGGAGTACGACCGTATGCTCACGGCGCAGGGCGGTCTGTGCGCGATCTGCCGCAAGCCCGAGACCGCACGCGGGCGCGGCGGTGCGGCGAGGCGGCTGGCGGTCGACCATGATCACCAGACCGGTGCGGTGCGCAAGCTCCTCTGCCACCGGTGCAACCTGGTCACCTGGGCCGTGGAGGAGAACCCCCGCCTGCTGGACATGGTCCGGGCGTACCTGGACGGGCATTCCCCCGCTGGGCTGTCGGACCAGTCGTTGCGCGAGCAAGGGACTGCCGGCGCGCGGTGATCCAGCACCGGATCACCGCGATGCCTGGCGATTGATCCGGACCGCACGACCCGGACGGCGGCGCCGCAGCACCCCCGAGCCGGTGCCCGCGCGGCGACGGTGGCGCTGGCCGGCCCGGTCGAGACCGAAGGGTTCGGCCTGCCCGGGCCCCGCGGTGCCGGCAAGTCCACGACCCGACGCAGCGACCCCACGTCACGGCCGACGCGACCGGCTGCGGCGCCTTCGGTCACGGCAGGACTTCCGGGCGACGGCTGGGGCGGGCCGGCCCGGTGAGCCGCCGGGGCTGAACTCCAGGACCCACTGCGCAGAGGAGCCCACCGCGGCCAGCTTCTCCTGCGGCACGACCATCTTGGAACTGCCCACCAGGCAGACAGCGGCGAGCACTCCAGCGATGATCCACAGCGCGACGTTCATCATCAACTCCCTGATCGAGGACTTCCGCACCCGAGACGAGGCAGCGACTCGGCCCGTGACATGCCCGAACCCAGACAGCGGAGAGACGTGGGTCATACCGCGCCGTGTCACAGGAGTGAGGGCCGCCTCGTCTCGGGGGTGAAGGCGTTGACGAACGTGGAGGAGCGCACGATGGACGCACGATTGAACTACTTCGCCAACCCGGCCGCCGGCAAGGCCCTCAAGTACTTCATGTCGGCTGGCCGGAAACTGAAGGAACTGCCGCTGCCGGCAACGACGCAGGAGTTGGTGGCGCTGCGCGTGAGCCAGATCAACGGCTGCGCGGTCTGCATCGACATGCACACCAAGGAAGCCGCCGCGGCCGGCGAGAGCCCGGTGCGGCTGAACTTGATCGCGGCTTGGCGGGAAGCAACGGTCTTCACCGAGGCTGAACGCGCCGCGCTCGCGTTGGCGGAGCAGGGGACCCGGGTCGCGGACGCAGCCACCGGGGTCAGCGACGAGGTGTGGGCGGGTGCCGCCCAGCACTATGACGAGGAGCAGCTTACGGCCCTCGTGCTGCTGGTCTCGTTCATGAACGCGGTGAACCGGCTGAACATCATCACCCAGCAGCCAGCCGGCGATTACCAGGTCGGCCAGTTCCACTGAACCGCCACCGCACCCCTGGCCCGGGTCAGGCCTGCCGGGGCCGGGGCCATGATCAAGGCCATCAGGTCGTTCGCGGGTGCGAGCGTTGGCCGCTCCGCTCACACATCGGATGATCTTCGAAGGATGCCTCGTCGGCGCGGGTCCGGCCGGGCACTCAGACTGCAAGGGGAGTCGGCGTGAGCAAGGTCGAGGAGTTCGAGGAGCTGCGGCCGCTGCTGTTCTCGATCGCGTACCGGATCCTGGGCAGCGTGGCCGAGGCGGAGGATGCGGTGCAGGAGACCTGGCTCCGCTACGACGCCTCGACCACCCGGCCGGTGTCGGCCAAGGCGTTCCTGTCGGCCACGGTGACCCGGATTGCCATCGACGTGCTGCGCTCCGCCCGGGTACGGCGGGAGGAGTACGTCGGACCGTGGCTGCCCGAGCCGCTGCTGGACGATCCGTACGAGGACCCGGCCCGCGCGGCGGAGCTGGCCGACTCGGTGTCAATGGCGGCGCTGCTGCTCCTGGAGCGGCTCAGCCCGCTGGAGCGGTCGGTGTTCGTGCTGCGGGAGGTCTTCGCCTTTGGCTTCGACGAGATCGCCGCAGCCGTGGGACGCTCGGAGGCGGCGTGCCGACAGCTGCTCGTACGGGCACGCCGCCACATGAACGAGGGACGGCCCCGGTTCGAAGCGGACCGCCAGGAGCGGCAGGAGCTGGCGAGGCGGTTCTTCGAGGCACTGGCGCAGGGAGACGTGGACGGGCTGCAGAGTCTGCTGTCGGCCGACGTCCAGCTCGTCGGGGACGGCGGTGGCAAGGCCCCGCAGCTGGCCAGGGCCGTCGCTGGCGCCGAGAACGTGGCCAGGCTGCTCGCCGCCGTCTACCCGCTGATGGCGCGGGTCGGCATCACGTTCGAACTGCACGAGGTCAACGGCCAGCCGGGCGCGCTCTTCCGTGATCGCGACGGCAAGGTCCTCCACGTCCTCGCCCTCGACGTGCTCGACGGGCAGATCCAGACCATCCGCTCGGTCATCAACCCCGACAAGCTCGGCCACCTCGGTCTGGTCGCCGACGCCTGGACCGTTGATGAGGAAGTGAAGCAGGCCCGCAATAGGAGCGCTTGAAGACCGCGAAGAAGCCGATCGGAGCGCAGAAGTCGTTCTCACTCAAAACTGACAGGAGTGGCGGTCGACCCCCGGTCATCACCGACGACATGCTGCACACCATCCTGCGCGGTAAGGCACTCGGTGAGTCGGTCGAGCAGATCCAGCCCGACCTGATCATCCCCACCGGCAAGCGCAAGGGGCAGAGCCCCAGCGTCGCCAGCATCTACCGGGCGCTCGCCGAGCACGAGAAGGCCCGCGCGTACCCCGAAGCCATAGAGGCGGCCCACGAGGGTGGCCTCCCAAAGGGCCTGACTTTCACCTGGACCAACGAAAGCGTCGAGATGATCATGCGGCCTGGACATGTGACCGCGTGACGGAAAGCTCGGTGCCGGGCGGCTCGGCGGCGGGTGCCTGGGCCTGGTGGTCGAGGAAGCGCAGCAGCTCGACCGGGAACGGCAGGACCACCGTGGAGTTCTTCTCGGCGGCCACCTCGACGACCGTCTCCAGCAGCCGCAACTGCAGCGCCGTCGGCGTCTGCCCCATCGCGGCCGCCGCGTCGGCCAGCTTGCGCGACGCCTGCAGCTCGCCGTCCGCGGTGATGATCCGCGCGCGCCGCTCGCGCTCGGCCTCCGCCTGCCGCGACATCGACCGCTTCATCGACTCCGGCAACGACACGTCCTTGATCTCCACCCGGTCGATGTGCACACCCCATTCGATCGCCGGACTGTCGATCATGACCTCGAGGCCCTGGTTGAGCCGCTCGCGGTTGGTCAGCAGCTCGTCGAGGTCGCTCTTGCCGATGATCGACCGCAGCGACGTCTGCGCCACCTGGAGCACGGCGAACATGTAGTCCTGGACGTTGACGACGGCCCGGACCGGGTCGACGACCCGGAAGTACACCACCGCATCCACGGTGACCGTGACGTTGTCCCGCGTGATCCCGTCCTGCGCCGGTACCGGCAACGTGACGATCTGCAGGCTCACCCTCTGCATCCGGTCGACCGCCGGCACGATCATGCACAGGCCCGGCCCGCGCGTGGCCTCCCGCAGCCGCCCCAGCCGGAAGACCAGACCGCGCTCGTACTGCCGGACGATCCGGGCGCTAGCCGACAACCCGACGATCGCCAAGACGACCAAAAAGATCAACAACACCATGACAATCACGCCGTCCGTGCTCACCACCAGCGTATCCCCGCGTTCAGCCGGGCCACTCCGGCCGGCAGCGCCAGCGCCGAATGCAGCGGCCGGCTCTCACAAACGGCCGTAGATCGGTTGGGCGTAGAGCGACCCGGGTGCCAGGTAGACCGACGCGGCCCGTTCGAAGTGGGCATACCGACCGGCCCCGGGCGCGACGGTCACGAACGTGTCGCTCAGTGACACGCGGGTCTTCGGCCGCGTCCATCCCGGAGAGCTCTGCCGGCTACGCCCGTGTCACCCAGTTCGGGATCCAGGTCCCGGGGCTGTCGTGGCCGGCCGTCGTGGCGGCGATGTGGTTGCGGAGGGTGGTCAGCACCGGGTGGAGATTGTCGCGGTGCCACAGGAGCGAGTGCGGGTAGACGGGCGTCGGGTTGGTCACCGCAATGCGGCGCAGTCCGTGGCCGGCGGGCCAGACGAGGCGTGTCTGCTCGCCGATGAAGGTGGCCAGGGCCGGGGTGTCGGCGATGGTGTCCAGGAGGGCGTCAACGCCGAGGTTGGGGCCGGTCGCCTCGATGGTGAGGCCGAACTCGGCGACGAGGTCGTCGTAGTAGGCCGTCCATTCGGTGCCGGGGGCGAGGCCGGGCATCCAGATCCGGTGCCCGGCGAGCTGGGCGACGGTGACCGAACGGTGCGACGCCAGGGCGTGGGCGGGGCCGGTGAGCAGCTGCAGTGGCTCGTCGAGCACCCGGACGGCCTCGATGTCCTCGGGAAGGGGCCGGCCAGGCATGGCGACCGCGCGGAACGACGCGTCGATCGCTGCGGACCGGATGGCCGCGACGGCCGACTCGACGTCGAAGAGTTTCATCACGTCGAGCTCGATCTGCGGGTGTGCCCGGTGGAAGTCGCGGATCAGGCCGGACGTGGCGAGGCGGGAGGCGATCACGTCGACGCGCAGCGGACGACTACCGGGGCGCACGGACGCCGCCGCGCGTTCGGCGACGCGCAGCAGCTCGCGGGCGTGGGGCAGGAACGCGTGCCCGTCGACGGTGAGCTCGGCGCCGCGCGGTGTGCGGGTGAACAGCCGTACGCCGAGGTTGCGCTCCAGTGTGGCGATGCGCTTGGAGACGGCCTGCTGGGTGATCGACAGCTCGGCGGCGGTCTCCTGGAACTGGCCCGCCTCGGCGACGGCGACGAAGGTGCGTACGGCGTCGAAGTCCATGCCGGCGAACCTTACCCGCACAACTTGAGGTTGTGCCGCTTCGGCGTGTCGGTTGTTTGATACGCCGGTGTACTGCCTGCTTGGATCTCAACGGTCAACTACAGGTTGTCGCGTTGAGATTCGGGGGCATGGTGACTGGAAGATCGCTGGGGCGGCAGTTCAGGTGGCTCTGGACGGCATACACGGTCAGCACCTTCGGCACGTGGCTCGGATTCGGCGCGTTTCCCTTGATCGCGATTCTGGTGCTGCGCGCCAGCCCGATCGAGGTGTCGCTGCTGTCAGCGGCGGGACTGGCAGTCGGTGCGGCAGTCGCGGTGCCACTCGGCCCGTGGGTGGAGTTTCGCCGGAAACGGCCGGTGATGGTGGCGACGGACCTGATCCGGTTCGCCGCGCTGATGAGCGTCCCCGCCGCGTTCGCGCTCGGCTGGCTGACGTTCACCCAGCTCGTGGTCGTATCGACCGTCACCGCCGCGGCCGACATCACCTTCACAGCGGCCAGCGGCGCGTACCTGAAGACCCTCGTCCCGCGTGCGGACCTGCTTGTCGCGAACGGCCGGTTCGAGGCCACCACCTGGACCGCCACCGTGGTGGGGCCGCCGCTCGGCAATGCCGCGATCGGGCTGTTCGGGCCGGTGGCAACCGTGGCGGCCGACGCGATCAGCTACCTGCTCTCGGCCCTGGGTATCCGCGCGATCGGCGGAACGGAGCCGCGCCCCGACCGAACCGGCGGCCCACGGCTGCGAGCCGGCGACCTGCTCGACGGATGGCGCTGCATCCTGACCCACCCGGCGCTGCGCCCGCTGTTCTGCAACACGGTCCTCGTCAACGGCCTGATCATGGCGACCTCGCCGCTGCTCGCCGTTCTCATGCTCGACCGGCTCGCGTTCGCGCCCTGGCAGTACGGCCTCGCCTTCGGCGCACCGTGCATCGGCGGGCTGATCGGCGCACGCCTGGCCCAGCCGCTCGTCACCCGGTTCGGGCAACACAAGGTCCTGCTCACCGCCGGTGCGTTACGCGCCTGCTGGCCGCTCGGCCTTACCTTCGTCGGGCCCGGCACCGGCGGTCTCGTGCTCGTCATCGCCGTCCAGTTCGGCCTGGTCGCCTGCATGGGCGTGTTCAACCCGGTGTTCGCCACCTACCGGCTCGACCAGACCCCGGCGGACCGGGTCGCGCGCACGCTGTCCGCGTGGTCGGTCACCAGCAACGCCACGATCGCCGGCCTGACCGCGCTGTGGGGCCTGCTGGCCACCGTCACCAGCCCGCGCACCGCGATCGCGATCGCCGGTCTGCTGATCCTGGCCACCCCGCTCCTGCTGCCCCGACGCGACCGCGCCACACAGCACGAGCACGAGCACGAACCGGTATCGAGCCGCACGTGATCCCGTACGCCGCCGCGGGTGAAACCGGTGCTGGTCGGGACTGCGGACGGGACGCTCAACCGGTTTCAGCCCGGGGCGAGGACGCAGACCGGGGCGTCGGCCCTACGCGACGGACCCGGCCGGCACGGCCGCGCGGCGGGGGGCCCGGCCGGTCAGGGCGAACACGACCGTCGCCAGGGCACACACGGCGGCGGAGAGCAGCAGGGCGGCGCCGGTGCCGGCGGCAACCGCCGCGCCCATCACGGCCACCCCGATCGTGGCGCCGGTCTGGCGTACCGCGTTGAGCACACCTCCCGCCGCGCCGGTCGCCCCGGCGGGGGCCGCGCTCACCATCGCCGCCGTCAGCACCGGCAGTGCGAACGACACGCCGAACCCGGTCAGCAGCAGGCCGATCGCCAGCCACGGATAGGCGGCGCCCACGTGCAGTACCACCGCCAGCACCAGCCCGCCGGCGGCCATCAGCGCAAGGCCGGCCACGATCGGCCGGAACGGGCCGACCCGCGCCACGATCCTGCCCGTCACCGGCGGGTTGACGGCGAACGGCACCGTCAACGGCAGAAACGCCAGGCCCGTGTGCAGCGCGTCCAGGTGCCGCTGGAGCAGCAGCGGCAGCACGAACAGGGCCCCCGACAGCGCGAAGTTCACCGCCGCGCCGGCCAGCAGGGCGGCCCGCACCCGGCCGACCCGGATCAGCTCGCGGTGCAGGACCGGAGCGTGACTGCGCCGCTCCAACCGGACGAACGCGAACAGCGACACGGCGGTGACCGTCGCGGCCGTCATCGCGTGCGGCCAGTGGCCGGCCCCGGCGGCGATGAGCGTGTCGGTCGCCAGGGCCAGCAGCGCGGCGGCCGCGCACTGGGCCGGCCAGTCGATCCGCCGCGGCGGCCCGGCGCGTTGCGGCCCCGGGCCGGTGCGGGCCGCGGTCAGGGCCAGGACGAGCAGGCCGATCGGGACGTTGATCAGGAACACCGCGCGCCAGCCGGCCACACCGACGAGGGCGCCGCCGGCGATCGGGCCGGCGGCGACGGCCGCGCCGCTCGTCGCCGCCCAGGCCGCGATGGCTCGGGCGCGGGCCGCCGGCTGCGGGTACAGGCGGGCGATCATCGCCATCGACGCGGGCACGCACGCCGCGGCCGCCACGCCCATCACCGCCCGCAAGGCGACGAGCACCCACAGGTGCGGGGCGAGCGCGGTCAGCAGCGAGGCGGCCGCGAACACGGCAATGCCGCCACGGAACAGGCGGGCCGCGCCGTAACGGTCCGTCGCGGCGCCCGCGGACAGCAGCAGGGCGGCGAACGTGACCGTGTACCCCGTCGTCGCCCACTGCAGGCCCGCCACCGACGTGGCCAGCGACGCCGCCAGGTCCGGCTCGGCCACCGAAAGCACGGTCATGTCGAGCAGCACCATGAAATACCCGAGCGCGATGCCGAACAGCATCCGGCGTGCGGACGGTCGCAGAACGTTCATGGGATCACCGTGCGACGGACGGCGTCGAGGCTCCACCGGCGGTACCGCATGCAGCATTCGGAATTTCCGAACGCCCGGCAGGCTTGATGCCGGCGTGGAACTGCGCCAGCTGCGGACCTTCGAAGCGGTGATCCGGCACCGGACCGTGACCGACGCCGCGATCGCCCTCGACCTCGCGCCCTCGTCCGTCTCCCAGCAGATCAGGACCCTCGAGGACACGCTCGGTGTCGCCCTGTTCACGCGCGGCCCGCGCGGCATGGAGCTCACCGCCGCCGGGAAACGCCTGCACGGCTGGGCCAGGGCGCTGCTGCAGCAGGCCGAGCAGGCCGTCCGCGACGTCCGCGACGAGCGCCGGCCGCTGCGGCTCGGCGCGCTGGAGACCCTCGCCGGCGTGTACGTGCCGCAGGTCCTGGCCCGCTTCGCGCAGCGCCGGCCCGACATCGACGTCGAGGTGCACGCCGACCGCGCCCGCGACGGGCTGCTCAACGGGGTCCTCGACGGTCAGCTCGACGCCGCGCTGCTGCTCGACTCCGGCGACGCGATCGGCGGCCTCGGGTTCGCCGCGCCGGCCGGGCCGCTCACGTACGTCGACCTGGAACCCGTCCCGCTCGCCCTCGTCGCCGCGCCGACCCATCCGCTTGCGGAGCGTGACCGCCTCGGCGCCGCCGACCTCGCCGGCGAGCGACTGCTCGTCAACGTGCCCGAATGCTCGTTCTGGCTCGCGGGCGACCGGATCTTCGGCGCCGGCCCGCGGCGGGTCCCGGCCGGCGGGGTCTCCGTCATGGTGGCCTGGGCCGAGCACGGCCTCGGCATCTCGCTGCTGCCGGACTTCGCGGTCACCGACCGCATCCGCTCCGGGACGCTGGTCCGGCTCGGCCTGCCCGTCCCCGACCTGAGCCTGCGCCTGGTGTGGCGCGAGGACCACGAGCAGGTCCCGGGCATGCGCGAGATCCTGTACGCCGCCGCGCGCCCCTGAACACTCGAGGCGTCACGCCGGCCGGACGGGCTCCTGGGCATCGCCGGCGCTCGGGTGGGCCGTCCGCGTTGACGCGCGGGCGCCGCCGACGAGCGCCGCCGGGGGAAGGCCGCGGGTGGCGGCGACGGCGACGAGAGCGGCCGGGGAAGGGCCGGGGGCGTCGGCGGCGAGGACGGCCGCCGGGGAGAGGCCGCGGTGCTCGAAGCGGTGGAACAGCAGCCAGGCCACGGCCAGTACCGTCGCGAACACCGGCAGCCACAGCAGCCTCGCGAACAGCCACGACACGCCCGCCGGGGCCGTGTGCAGGCCGTCGAGCGGGCCGGGGGCCAGCAGCGTCACGGCGAGCAGGGACGTCTGGTGCCACAGGAAGATCGTCATGGCGCTGAGGTTGACGAGGGCCACGGCCAGCCAGCGGCGGCGGTGGCGCATGGCGCGGCGCAGGGCCGGCATCAGCAGCAGGGCGGCGCCGCACTGGGCGATGCCGAACGCGACCGCGGCGAGGCTGGGCGGGTTGAGGTTCGACATGCCCTCGCCGGGGACGCCGACCATCGACACCGGGTAGCCGGACCAGCCGGTCAGCGTGACCGCGGCCGCGGCGCCGACGACGAGCAGCAGCCAGCCGGCCCGCCGGGAACGCAACCGGCCGCGGGTCCAGGCGGCGCCCAGGCAGAATGGCACCAGCCAGCCCGCCGCCAGGTTGAGCCAGCCCAGCCACGCCGGGGCGCCCAGGCCGAGGCGGGCCACGTCGACGGTGGCCACCACGGCGAACGGCCACGCCGGGTGCAGCCGCCGCACGAGCGGGGTCGCGGCGGTGAGCGCGGCGAAGACGAGCAGGAACCACAGCGGGGAGGCCACCAGCTTCAGCACGGTGTGCGAGCCGACGACCGGCAGCAGGCCCGGGGCGCACACCGTGGCCACGATCAGCACGCCGCTCCAGGCCGCGACGAGGATCAGCACCGGGCGGAAGAGGCGGTCCAGGCGGGCCCGCAGCCACGGGCCGTACCGGCCGATCGTGGAACGGGCGGCGAGCATGCCGCCGACGAAGAAGAACAACGCCAGGGTCTGGAACAGCCAGGAGGCCGGGGCCAGCCAGGCAAGCGCCCGCAGCGGGCTGGCCACCCGCACCGTGTCGCCGTCCAGGACGACGGCGGTGACCAGCCAGTGGCCGAGCACCACGCCGAGGATCGCGACGGCGCGCAGGGCGTCGATGGCACGGTCACGTTCGGTTGTCATGGGGCGGACCGTACGAGGACGGCGCGCGCGGGCACGTCACGCCACGGAGCGATCCGCGGGTAGCTCTGCGGTATGACTGACGTCCATGACGCGCATTCTCATCACCGGGGCGACCGGGTCGCTGGGCCGGCGGGTCGCCCACCGGGCGGTCGAGGCCGGGCACACCGTCGTCGGCACGCACGTCCGCGAACTCGGCACGGCGGCACCCCCGGCGGGCGTGGAATGGGTGCGGCTCGACATCCGCCACCGCCGGGCCGTGCGGGACGTGATCGACGCGGTCGCGCCCGACCTCGTGGTGCACGCCGCCGCCGGCCGGGACCGCAACGACTGGGCGGCGACCGCCGACGGCGCCGCCCACGTGGCCGTCGCGTGCGCACAGGCCGCCGCCGGGCCGGTGCGGCTCGTGCACGTCTCCAGCGACGCGATCTTCTCCGGGCGGGCGGGCCGCGAGTACACCGAGCGCGACGAGCCGGACCCGATCTACCCGTACGGGGCGGCGAAGGCGGCGGCCGAGACCGCGGTACTCGCGATCATGCCCTCGGCGGCGGTGGTGCGGACCTCGCTCATCCTCGGCGACGGCAACGGGGCGCACGAGCTACTCACCCACGACCTCGTGGCCGGGCGGGCCGGCGGGGCGCTGTTCACCGACGAGGTCCGCAAGCCGGTCCACGTTGACGACCTCGCCGACGCGCTGCTGGAACTCGGCGCGGGGGAGCACGCCGGGGTGCTCAACGTCGCCGGGCCCGACGCGATCAGCCGATACGACCTCGGGCTGCTCGTCGCGCGCCGCGACGGGCTCGACGCCGGGCGGCTGCGGGCCGCCACCTCGTCCGGGCGGCCGGGCGACCTGCGGCTCGACATCGGCCTGGCCACCGCCACGCTGCGCACCCGGTTGCGGGGCGCCCACGAGTTCATGGCGACCGGTGCTCAGTGAGCAGGCTCACCGCGGCGTGATCGAGCCGCAGCGCTCCGGGTGACCACAAACGCCGAGGCGCGGGACACCGGGCACCCGGAGGAGAAAGCGCTCCGGGTGACCACACACGCGGAGGTGCGGGGCGCCGGGCACCCGGAGGAGAATCCGCAAATCCGTGGACAGCGGCGCCCCGGCGCTGCAACGGTCGCGGGCATGGATGTGCTGAGCATGCACGAGATCGCCGAGGCCGGGCACCGGATCCTCAACCCCTTCACCGACGACAAGCTCATGCTGCTCGGCGAGATCTGCCGCCTGCGCCCCGGCCAGCGCCAGCTCGACGTCGCCTGCGGCAAGGGCGAGATGCTCTGCCGCTGGGCGGACGCGTTCGGCATCGAAGGCCACGGCGTCGACCTCAGCGAGGTGTTCGTCCCGCTCGCCGTCGCGCGGGCCGCGGAGCTCGGCGTCGCCGACCGCGTCGCCTTCCGCCGCGCCGAGGGCAAGGCCGCGCTGGCCGAGCTGACCGAGACCTTCGACGTCGTCAGCTGCATCGGCGCCACCTGGATCGGCGGAGGGCTCGCCGGGACCGTCGAGCTGCTCAAAGGGGCCGTGCGGCCCGGCGGGCTGATCCTGGTGGGGGAGCCCTTCTGGGCCGAGGACACCCCCGAGGAGGCCTACGCCGGGCTCGGCCTCCCCCGCGACGAGTTCACCACCCTCGACGGCACCCGGGAGCGGCTGGAAGGCGCCGGGCTCGAACTGCTGGAGATGGTCCTCGCCGACGGCGACAGCTGGGACCGGTACGTCGCCGCCCAGTGGTGGACCGTCTCCGACTGGCTGCGCGAGCACCCCGCCTCGCCCGACGCGCCGGCGATGCGCGAATACCTGCGGACCGCGAAGCGGACACACCTGCGGTACCAACGCAGGTACCTCGGCTGGGGAGTGTTCGCCTGCCGCGTGACCGAGCGGTAACTTACGGGCATGGGCGAAGGACCGCTGCGGGATCTGCGCGTGCTCGAGCTGGCCGGCATCGGGCCCGGGCCCTTCGCCGCCATGGTGCTGGCCGACCTCGGCGCCGACGTCGTGCGCGTCGACCGGCCCGGCGGCGGGGCCCCGCTCGGGCCCCCACCGGGCAGCGACCTGGTCAACCGGGGCAAGCGCTCGGTCGCCGCCGACCTGAAGACCCCCGAGGGCGTGGCGACCGTGCTGGCCCTGGCGGCGAAGGCGCACGTGCTCATCGAGGGCTTCCGGCCCGGCGTGGCCGAGCGGCTCGGCGTCGGCCCCGAGCAGGTCCACGCCCGCAACCCCGCCCTCGTCTACGGCCGGATGACCGGCTGGGGCCAGCACGGACCCCTTGCGAGCACCGCCGGCCACGACATCACCTACCTCGCCCGCACCGGCGCCCTGCACGCCATCGGCCGGGCCGGCGGGCCGCCGCAGGTGCCGGTCAACCTGCTCGGCGACTACGGCGGCGGCGCGCTGTACCTGGTCGTCGGCGTCCTCGCCGCGCTGCGCTCCGCGCAGGTCACCGGCCGCGGCGACGTCGTCGACGCGGCCATCGTCGACGGCTCCGCGCACCTCGCGATGATCCTGCACAGCCTGCTCGGCGCGGGCCTGTGGCGCGACCGGCGCGGCGTCAACCTGCTCGACACCGGCGCCCCGTTCTACGACGTGTACGAGACCGCCGACGCCCGGCACGTCGCCGTCGGCGCCCTGGAGCCGCGGTTCTACGCCGAGCTCGTCGCGCGGCTCGGCCTGCGGGACCTGCCCGAGCAGTTCGACGTCTCCGGCTGGCCCACGCTGCGCGAGCGGTTCGCCGCGACGTTCCGGACGAAAACCCGCGACGAGTGGGCCGCGCTCTTCGACGGCACGGACGCCTGCGTCGCCCCGGTCCTCTCCCTGACCGAGGCGAGCTCCGACCACCATCTCGCGGCCCGCGGCACGTTCCAGACCCACGCATCGGTACCGCAGCCAGCCCCCGCCCCCCGCTTCGCGCACTCCACGCCGGGGCCCGCCACCCCGCCCCCGCTGCCCGGCCAGCACACCGAGGAGGTGCTCGAGTCCTGGGGCATCGCCTCGGCGACGGGGCAGAACTGGGAGTAGGCGCCCATGCGACGCAGCGTAGGTCTCCCGCGATGTCCCGCCCCGGTACAGATCGTGTGCTGGATCGCGGCGTCGCGCCGAACCTAGCGTCGCGGTATGACCACACCGTGGCAAGACAGGTACCGCGCCATCTGGGCGTCGGGTGACTATGCCGCCGTCGCCACCGACATCATCCCCGGCCTGGGGCCGTTGCTCGTGCGGGCCGCCGGCGTCGGGCCGGGGCAACGGGTGCTCGACGTCGCCGCCGGCACCGGCAACGCGGCGATCCCGGCCGCGCTCGCCGGGGCCAACGTCACGGCGAGCGACCTCACGCCGCAGCTGCTGGCCGTCGGGCAGCGGCTCGCCGAGGCCCGCGGCGCGGTCCTCGACTGGGTGGAGGCCGACGCCGAGGACCTGCCCTTCGGCGCGGGGGAGTTCGACGTCGTGCTGTCGTGCGTCGGCGTCATGTTCGCCCCGTTCCACCGGGCCGCGGCCGGCGAGCTGGTCCGGGTGTGCCGGCCGGGCGGGACGATCGCGATGCTGAACTGGACGCCGGCCGGCTTCATCGGGCAGTTGTTCGCGGCGATGAAGCCCTTCGCCGCGCCGCCGCCGGCCGGGGCGCAGCCGCCGCCGCTGTGGGGCGACGAGAAGCACGTGCGGGAGCTGCTCGGCGACCGGGTCACCGGCGTCGCGGCCCGGACCGGGGCGGTCCGGGTGGAGCGGTTCGCCGAGCCGGGTGATTTCCGGGAGTACTTCCGCGACAACTACGGCCCGACGCTGACCGTCTACCGCGCCCTGGCCGGCGACCCGGACCGCACGGCGGCGCTCGACGCGGCCCTCGACGGGCTCGCCGCCCGCTTCCGGGCCGCCGACGGTTCCATGCGGTGGGAGTATCTGCTGCTGACCGCGACGCGGTCTGGTGGACCGGCCACACCGTAGTTACTCTTCAGTAGGTGAGCACTGAGGCTTTCGTTTTCGACGCCATCCGCACACCGCGCGGCCGGGGCAAGCAGAACGGTTCGCTGCACGGCGTCAAACCCATCTCGCTGGTCGTCGGACTGATCGACGAGTTGCGCCGCCGCAACCCGGGGCTCGATCCGGCCAGGATCGACGACGTCGTGCTCGGCGTCGTCTCGCCGATCGGCGACCAGGGGTCCGACATCGCCCGCATCGCCGCCATCGCGGCCGGGCTGGGCGAGACCGCCGCCGGGGTACAGCTGAACCGGTTCTGCGCCTCCGGACTGGAGGCGGTGAACATCGCCGCGCAGAAGGTCCGGGCCGGCTGGGAGGACGTCGTGCTCGCCGGCGGCGTCGAGTCCATGTCCCGGGTCGCGATGGGCTCCGACGGCGGCGCCTGGGCGATGGACCCCGAGACGAACCTGGCCACGAGCTTCGTGCCGCAGGGCATCGGCGCCGACCTCATCGCCACCATGGACGGCTACACCCGCGAGGACGTCGACGCCTACGCCCTGCAGTCGCAGACCCGGGCGGCGAAGGCGTGGGCCGGCGGGCACTTCACGCGCTCCGTCGTGCCCGTGCGGGACCGCAACGGCCTCGTGGTGCTGGAGCGCGACGAGCACCTCCGCGCCTCGACGATGGAGGGCCTCGGCGCGCTGCCGGCGTCGTTCGCCACCATCGGCGAGCTGGGCGGCTTCGACGCGGTGGCGCTGCAGCGGTACCACTGGGTCGAACGCATCGACCACGTGCACACGGCCGGCAACTCCTCCGGCATCGTCGACGGCGCGTCGCTGGTGCTCGTCGGCAGCGAGGCCGCCGGGCGCGAGTTCGGGCTCACCCCGCGGGCCCGGATCGTCTCGGCCGCCGTGAGCGGCGCCGACCCGCTCATCATGCTCACCGGGCCGGCCCCGGCCAGCCGCAAGGCGCTGGCCAAGGCGGGCCTCACCGTCGAGGACATCGCGCTGGTCGAGATGAACGAGGCCTTCGCCGCGGTCGTGCTGCACTTCGCCAAGGACATGGGCTTCGACCTGGACCAGGTCAACGTCAACGGCGGCGCGATCGCCATGGGCCATCCGCTCGGCGCGACCGGCGGCATGCTGCTCGGCACGCTCGTCGACGAACTGGAGCGCCGCGGCGAGCGGTACGGGCTGGCCACCATGTGCGTGGGCGGCGGCATGGGCATCGCGACGATCGTCGAGCGACTGTGAACCGGGGGAGCGACGTGGACATCATCCGCTACGAGCGCGGCGCGGACGGCGTCGTCCTGCTCACCATCGACGACCCGGCCCGCTCGGCCAACACCATGAACGCCGCGTTCACCGAGGCGCTCGGGGCCACGATCGCGCGGCTGGAGGCGGAGCGGGACGACATCACCGGCGTCGTGCTCACCTCGGCCAAGAAGACGTTCTTCGCCGGCGGCGACCTCGACCTGCTCGGCCGCATCGGCCCCGACCAGGCCGCCGACGTCATGGCCTCGACCACGCACCTCAAGGACCTGCTGCGCCGCCTGGAGACCCTCGGCCGGCCGGTCGCCGCCGCGCTCAACGGCTCCGCGCTCGGCGGCGGCCTCGAGCTCGCGCTCGCCTGCCACCACCGGGTCGTGGCCGACGACGCCCGGATCGAGATCGGCTTCCCGGAGGTCACGCTCGGCCTGCTGCCGGGCGCCGGAGGTGTCGTGCGCACGGTCCGGATGCTCGGCATCGCCGAGGCGCTCATGGAGGTACTGCTGCAAGGCCAGCGGCACCGTCCCGCCAAGGCGCTGCAGATCGGGCTCGTCCACGCGGTCGTGCCGGCCGGGGAGCTCATCGACCGGGCCCGGGAGTGGGTGCTGGCCAACCCGCGCGCCGTGCAGCCGTGGGACGTCACCGGGTACAAGATCCCCGGTGGCACGCCGGCCAACCCGTCGTTCGCGGCGAACCTGCCCGCGTTCCCGGCGACGCTGCGCAAGGAGCTCAAGGGCGCGCCCTACCCGGCCCCCCGCAGCATCCTCTGCGCCGCCGTCGAGGGCGCCCAGGTCGACCTCGCCACCGCGTTCCTCATCGAGGGCCGATACTTCGTCGAGCTCGCCACCGGCCGGATCGCCAAGAACATGATCAAGGCGTTCTTCTTCGACCTGCAGGCGGCCAACGCCCGCGGCGCCGCCGGCGTCACCTTCGGCAAGGTCGCCGTCCTCGGCGCCGGGATGATGGGCGCCGCGATCGCGTACGTCTGCGCCAAGGCCGGGCTGGACGTGGTGCTCAAGGACGTCACGCTCGAGGCGGCGCAGCGCGGCAAGCAGTACGCGGCCACGCGCAAGCGGGTCGACCAGGCCCTGCTCGACCGGATCACGCCGACCGCCGAGGTCGCCGACCTGGCCGGCGCCGACCTGGTCATCGAGGCCGTCTTCGAGGACCCCGGGCTCAAGCACAAGGTGTTCGCCGAGATCGAGGGCGTCGTGGCCCCCGGCGCGCTGCTGTGCTCCAACACCTCCACGCTGCCGATCTCGCTGCTCGCCGAGGGCGTCCAGCGCCGAGCCGACTTCATCGGCCTGCACTTCTTCTCGCCCGTGGACAAGATGCCCCTGGTCGAGGTGATCCGCGGCGCCGAGACCTCGCCCGGCGCGCTGGACCGGGCCCTGGCGGTGGTACGGCTGCTGCGCAAGACCCCGATCGTGGTCAACGACAGCCGGGGTTTCTTCACCAGCCGCGTCATCGGCACGTTCACCATGGAGGGCCTGCGCATGCTCGCCGAGGGCGTGCCGGCCCCGTCGATCGAGCAGGCGAGCCTGCAGGCCGGCTATCCCGCGCCGGTACTGCAGCTCATGGACGAACTGACCCTCACCCTGCCGCAGAAGATCCGCAACGCCACGGCCGCCGCGGTCGTCGCCGCCGGCGGCACCTGGACCCCGTCGCCGGCCGACGCGCTCCTCGACCGCATGGTGGACGAGTTCGGCCGCCCGGGCCGCTCCGGCGGGGCGGGC
Organism: Dactylosporangium sp. NPDC051485; assembly: GCF_040682015.1. Taxonomy (NCBI): domain Bacteria; kingdom Bacillati; phylum Actinomycetota; class Actinomycetes; order Micromonosporales; family Micromonosporaceae; genus Dactylosporangium; species Dactylosporangium sp. NPDC051485. The sequence goes on along the minus strand of NZ_JBFAZW010000070.1, from coordinate 28,808 downwards.
TTCTACGAGTACGCCGACGGCAAGCGCGCTGGCCTGTGGCCCGGCCTGCGCGAGCACTTCGCGGGCGCCGGCGGGTCCGTGCCGTTCGCCGACATGCAGGAGCGGATGCTCTTCGCCGAGGCCCTGGAGTCGGTGCGGTGCCTCGACGAGGGCGTGCTGACCTCGGTCGCGGACGCGAACGTGGGCTCGATCCTCGGCATCGGGTTCCCGGGCTGGACCGGTGGGGTGCTGCAGTACATCAACCAGTACGACGGCGGCCTGGACGGCTTCATCGCCCGGGCGCGGGAGCTGGCCGGGCGGTACGGGGAGCGCTTCACCCCGCCGCAGCGCCTGCTCGACATGGCCGCGGCCGGCGAGACCTTCGGCTGATCGCGCAAAGCGACGGGTCGCCGCCCCGGCAGCGACCCGTCGTGGGGTGCGCGATTAGAGGAGCCGGTTGCGGCCCCACCCGCGGGCGATCCGCCACGCCGCGAACACGCCGAGCGCCGCGGCCACCGCGAGCAGGACGGCGGCGTCGCGGAAGGTGCCCGCCGGGTCGCCGGCCAGCGCCGAGCCCAGGCCGTGCAGGGCCCAGTAGCCGGGTGACGCGGGCGCGGCGGCGCGCAGCCAGCCGGGCAGCAGCGCCAGGGGCACCATCGCGCCACCGAGCACGGTGAAGAACATGCCGCCGAGGTCGTTGACGGCGCTCAGCTCGCCGTGACTGCGGACCACGGTGGCCAGCGCGGCGCCCGCGCAGAGCAAGGTCAGCGCCCAGCTCACGCCCGCAACGAGCAACAGGTCCGGCCGCGGCGCGCGCAGCCCGAAGGCGATCATGGCGTACGCGACGATGGCGGCCTGCTGGGCGAGCAGCACGGCGCCGAAGGGCACCGCCTTGCCCACGAGGATGTGCACGGGCCGGGCCGGGGTGGCGCGCAGCCGGTCGAGCGTGTGCCAGGAGCGCTCGGTGAGGATGCCGCCGGCGATGATGGACAGCCCGAGCATGGAGAACAGCACGAGCATGCCGGTGACGGCCTGGATGAGACCGGCCGAGCCGAGCGCGGCCGAGTAGAGCGGGCGCAGGGCGGTGATCAGTACCAGGGGCATGCCGATGCGGCTGAGCACCGGGCCGGGTTCGCCGAGCAGCAGGGCGAAGTTGTGTCTGATGAGGACGATCGAGGCGTTCATCGGGTGGTCGCCGCCAGACTGCGGTAGAGGTCGTCGAGGGTGGCCGGGCGGATGTCGACGGCCGAGGGGCGCACGCCGTCGGCGAGGAGCCGGGCGAGCGCGGCGGTCGGGTCGGGCGTGGTGATCTGCTCGACGCGGCCGTCGGCATGGGTGACGTCGAGATGGCCCGGAAGGCCGGCGAGCAGCCGCTCCTGGTCGCCCCGGGCGATGACCCGGCCCGCCGCGCACAGCGCGAGGCTCGCCCCGAGCTCGACGAGCTCGGGCAGGTAGTGGGTGGTGTAGAGGACGGCGGTCCCGTCCGCGGCGGTCCGCTTGATCAGATCGAGCAGTGCGGCCCGGGTTTCCGGGTCGGCCCCGACGGTGGGTTCGTCGAGCAGGAGCAGCCGCGGCCGGTGCAGGAGCGCGGTCGCGGCCTGGGCCCGGCGGCGCTGGCCGCCGGACAGCAGCCCCACCGGCCGGTCCAGGCAGTCGGTGAGCAGCAGGTGCGTGGCGGTGTCATCGATCGCGGTACGCAGGGCGCGCCCCCGCAGCCCGGCAAGCCCGCCGAAGAGCCGCAGGTTCTGCCGGAGGCTGGCCGACAGGTACAGCGACAGCTCCTGCGGGGCCAGGCCGATCCGGTCCCGCGCCTGCCGGGGCGGCACACCGTCGACCGTGACGGCGCCCGCATCGGCCCGGACGAGCCCGGTCACCACCTCGACGAAGGTGGTCTTGCCGGCCCCGTTGTGGCCGATCAGCCCGCAGATCTCGCCTTCGGCGACGGACAGGGAGAAACCGTCCAGCGCGCGGCGGTCGCCGTAGCGCTTGACCAGGCCTTCGGCGGCCAGCATGTAGACCATCTCCTTTGTGATCTACGTTGTAGAGATCTACAATGTATAGGTGCCCGACGATGATCGCAAGCGGCAGATTCTCGACGCCGCGCTGGAACTCGCCGACGAGCGTGGCCTCGCCGCGGTGACGATGCGGGCGCTGGCCCAGAAGCTGGGCGTCACCGCGATGGCGCTCTATCCGCACATCGGGGACAAGGACGGGCTGCTTGACGGCCTCGTCGACCGCATGCTCGCCGAACTCCTGCCGGCTGTGGCGACCCACGGCACGCCGGAGCAGCGCCTGCTCGCGATCGGCCGCGCCGCCCGCGCCCTGGCCCGCCGGCACCCATCGGCCTACCCGCTGCTGCTGTCCCGGCCCGCGGTCACCCCCGACGCGGTCCGGCTGGTCGACGCGCTCTATGCCGCACTGCTCGACCTCGGCGTCCCCGCCGGCGAGGTCCCCCGGGTCGAGCGCCTGCTCTCCACCTTCACACTCGGGTACGCCACCAGCGAGGCCAACGGCCGCTTCTCGGCCGGCGCGATCAACCGGGCGCAGTTCCCGGAGGACCAGGTCCCCGCGCATCGGGAGCTGAGCGAGGTACTCGAGCGCGCACCCGACTGGGACGCCGAGTACGAGGCGGATCTCGCCGACCTCATGCTGATGGTGCGCACCCGCTGGTCAGAAAACGATGGTTGGTTGAAGCTACAGGCCTTGCCGGAATGACTTGAACCATGCCGGCATTGGTCGCTAGGGTTTTGTCGTGCCCCGGATGGGCCGACACGATGGAGGCAGCAACTTCAGCCACCGCTGAGCCATGGCGCGTTATCTGCGTCGCTCGCCGGTCGAGCCTATCCGGAATCTCATTGCGCTTCGCCCGCCGCAGGTGAACCTTGCGGTGTGCCGGTGAGGCGTGCGCTACGCCGGCTCATAGCTCGAACGGGCTTCTCGGCTGTCTGTTGCTGCTTCCGTCGTCATCACCAACGACGCGAAGGACCACATGACCACCGACCCGACCAGTACCACCACTGCGCGCCAGGACGCGGTGGTGGCCAACACCGCAGGCGTACGGCGCGACCACGCCGCTGGCGAACCCGATATCACCTCCTACCCGGCTGATGAGCGTTTTCCCGGCCGGCGACCGGCAGTACTCGTGCTACCAGGCGGCGGATACCGATTCCACACTGAGCACGAGGGCGAAGGCTATGCCCGCTGGTTGAGCGGCATCGGGCTCCACGCGTTCGTCCTGCGGTACCCGCTGATGACCGACCACCGCTTCCCTGCACCGCTGGAGTCCGGCCGTGCCGCCCTGGAGTGGATCCGTAGCGGCGAGCACGGATTAGACATTGGTGAGCGCGTCGGCGTTATCGGCTCGAGCGCCGGCGGGCATCTCGCCGGCCTGCTGGCGACTGGCACGGTGCTTTCGACGGAACGGCTGGCCGCGCCGCCGCCGCGGCCGGATTTCGCGATCCTCGCCTACTCGCCAGCAGACCTGCACCTACTGCCGGATGAACCGGTGCAGTGGATCCTCGACGGGCGGATGGAACTGCGCGAGGAGCTGTCACCGGCTCGCAACATCGACGCTGACACCTGTCCGACCTTCCTGTGGGCTACCGCCGAGGACCCGCCGGGGTTCCCGAACGCCCTCGCGTACGCGAGGGCGTTGTTCGACGCCGGCATTCCCGTGGAGCTGCACATCTATCCGCGGGGATGGCACGGCCTCGGCTTGGCGAACGGAGTCGCCTACGGCGCGCATGGTGCCATCCACATTCCGCACACGGCCCGCTGGGCCCAGGCATGCGAGGCGTGGCTCGGCGCGGAAGGGTTCCTGCCGGCCGGCTGACCGCAAGCTTCGAGGGCCATGTTCTGGATCCGCCTCGGGGGTGTCGCGTTCCGCTTCCGCATGACCACCACGGGGGTCATGCGGAAGCGGGTGGCACACGGCAAGTTCGCGGGGTCGAAGACAGGACGCCAATTGACCCAGAGCACCCGGCCTGCGTCGTAGAGAACGCCCCGGCGTCTCATCGCCGTGGCCGCTCCGCGCCGGCCTCGACCATCTTCTGGATCGCCTGCCGGGTTACCCCGAGCTCCCGCGCGATGTCGGACTGGGACAGGCCGCTGGCCAGTAGCGCCTCGATCAGCCGCCGTCGTTCCCGAGCCAGCTCACGCGCGATGCGGGCATGCTCAACGGCCGCGGCCCGCACCTCCTTCAGCCGGTCGATGAGGTCCGCTCGAGTCTGAGGCTCGTTGTGCTGGTCCACTGCCACATGTTGACAACCCCCAGTTGTCATTGTCAACCAGGGGTTGTCGCGACGCCCGGGGGCCTACCGGCCAACTACGGGCGGGGCGAGGCGGACAGGGCCTCGATCGCCTCGGCCAGGGCGGCCTGGTCGATCGGGTCGCCAGTGACGGCCGCCTGGAGCATGGCCCCATCGACGAGGGCGGTGATCGCGCGGGCGGCCCGCGCCCCCACCCGCGGCGCGAGGATCTCGTGCATGCCGTCGAGCCAGGCCCTCGCCAGCGGCCGCAGCTGGGGGCCGCGCGCGGCGGCCAGATACAGCTCGTACTCCAGCAGCGCCCTGCGCTGGTCCCGCGCGTACTCGGCGGCCCGCCGGCTCAGCCCCTGCGCGACGCCGCCCGCCTCGCCGATCGCCGCCTCCCAGGACGCCAGGTCGTCCGCGATCGAGTCGCTGACCAGGGCGAGACCGGCCGCGATCAGGTCGGCGAGGGTCGGGAAGTAGTACGTCGTGGCCCCGAGCGGCACCCCGGCCCGGGCCGCCACCATCCGGTGCGTGGCCCGTCCGACCCCCACCTCGGCCACGACCGCGACGACCGCCGCCGCGAGCGCCCGCCGCCGGCCTTCGGGATCGCGCCGCCCGCCACCGGCCGCGCTCGCCATCAATGGGATGCGCCCCCGACGTTCAGCACGACGACACCGGCGATCACCAGACTGACGCCGATGACCTTGGGGGCGCTGAGCGGCTCGCCGAGGAACATGGCCCCGATCGCCACGATGGCCGCGGTCCCGAGTCCCGACCACATCGCGTACGCGACCCCGACCGGCACCACCTTCACCGACTGCGCCATGAAAACGAACGCCAGCGCGTAGGCGACGAGCACCCCGGCCGTCGGCCAGAACCGCGTGAAGCCTTCGGTCGCCTTCAACAGGCTGGTCCCGGCCACCTCGACCGCGATCGCCAGCACCAGAAACAGATACGCCACGGATCCTCCCCAGAACCCCACGTGCCCCGAACTTGTACGATCGTACAAGTTCGGGGCACGTGGGAGGATGATCAGCCGTTGCCGCCCTTGCGGGGCGGCCGCTTGCGGGGCGTGCCGGTCTTCTTGGCCGCCCCCGTTGTCCGCTTGCGGGGCGTGGCGGCGGAGGTCGCCGCCACCGTCTCCGGCTCGTCGGCGGCGGTGGCCTGCGTGGGCGGGACCGCCAGCTTCGGCGCGTCCTGGTCGCCCCGCGCCGCCGCGGGGATCTCCACGCTGTCCGCGGACGTGTCGGCCACCGGAGTGGCCGCCGCCGGGTCTGCCTCGTCCTGGCCGGTCGCCTCCGGTTCGGTGGGTCCGGCGTCCGCCGCGCCGGCCTCCGGTTCGGTGGAAGCCGCGCCGGCCGGCGGTTCGGTGAGAGCCGCGCGGGCCGCCGGAGCGGTGGAAGCGGTGGCCGCAGCCGGTTGGGCGTCCGCCGGGGCCGGCGCGGTGCCGGTCTCCGCCGGGTCGGCGGGAGCCGCGGCGAGCTCGGCCGCGAGCTGGGCGCGGCGCCGGCGGCGGGACAGGACGACCGCGGCCACCCCGATCACGACGAGCAGCACCCCGAACAGGCCGATGCCGATGACGATCCGCGTGATGTCGCGCAGCGACAGGGAGTCCATGAACGAGCGGTCCTCCGCCTTCGGCGCCGGGGGCTGGACCACCGGGGCCGCGGACGGGGGCGCCGGGGGCTGATACGGGGAGTACCGCAGGATCGGCGTCGCCTTCGGCTGGTCCGACACCGTCACGTAATACCGGCCGTCGAGCGTGAACGCGATCGCCTCGCCCTGCGGCTCGCTCGGCAGCGGGGTGATCCTCGGCGTGCCGGTGGTGATCGCGGCGACGACGTCACCGTCCACGACCGTGAACTCGTAGGCGTCCGACATGGTGCGGACCACCGCGCGCTTGCCGTCCGGGCTCAGTGCCGCGCCGGTCACCACGGCGGTGCCGACGATGCCGTACGGGTTGGTGGTGCCGGTCGTCTGCGGCCGGAAGGTGCCGACCCGGGTCAGCGGCTCCGGATTGGCGTTGTTGGCCGGCAGCGGCCCGGTCAGCGCGTAGATCTCGCCGACCGGGTCCTTGGTGATGATGATCGGCCGGCCGTCCTCGTCCATGATGAGCGCCTCGGCGTCGCGGGCGCGGCCGTCCGGGTACGCCAGCCGGTGGATCACCGGGCTGTTCCCGCCCGGCGCCAGGCTCCACAGCGCGATCGAGGAGCGGCGGTTGGCGGAGCTGCCGGTCAGGGTGGTGTTGTCCCCGACGTCGGCGACCCACAGCGTCCCGTCCTTCGCCACCGCGAGGTCCTCCGGGTCGAAGGCGTTGCTCGGGTACGACACACTGCGCGTCGGCCGGCACTGCTCGTCCAGGAAGAAGATCTTCGCGCGGGCGCGCTCGGCCTTGCTGTCGTTGATGACCGCGTACCCGTCGGCCGTGACGACCAGCCCCGACACGTCGGTGATCTGCGGGTCGCTGATCGTGCACATCGCGGTGCCGGCGATTGCGGGACCGAGGTTCGGGTTCGCCGACGCCGATGTGCTCGGCCCGGGGCTGGGCGCCTTCGCCACCGCGGGCGCCCCGAACGCCAATACCGCCGATACCAACACCCCGGACGCCCCGAACGCGCCCCCGACCCGCTGCAGCATGCGCGACAGTGTTGCAGACGTCGTTGAGTATGCGGGGGCAGGCCGCCCCCGCGCTCATCGACGCCCCCGGGCCGCCGCCGCGGCGCCCGTCGCCGGGGTGGCGGTGGCCGGCTCGTCCGGTGCCCCGGCGGCGGCCGGACGCAGGACGAACGCGGCGCCGGCGATGGAGAGGGCCAGCAGGACGGCGCCGATGGTGAACGCCAGGCGGTAGCCGTCGGTGAGCGCGACGGCCTCGGCGGCGCCCGCGCGCAGGTGGCCGGCGGTGCGGGCGGCGGCCACCGTGGACAGCGCGGCGACGCCGATCGCCATGCCGAGCTGCTGGGCGGTGTTGAACAGACCCGACGCCAGGCCGGCGTCCTCGGGCCGGGCGCCGGACATGCCCAGCCCCGTGATGGCGGGCAGGACCAGGCCGCCGCCGGCGACGAGCAGCATGACCGGGAGCAGGTCCGTGGTGTACCGCGCGTCCGCCGGCAGCCGGGTGAGCCAGCCCAGCCCGCCGGTCAGCAGGACCAGGCCGGCGATGAGGACCGTGCGCTCGCCGAAGCGGTGGATCAGCCGGGCGGACGCGCCGAGCGACACCGCGGCGATCGCCAGGGCGGCCGGGAGCATGGCCAGGCCGGTGCGCAGCGCGGAGTAGTGCAGGACCCGCTGCATGTACAGGGCGATCAGGATCTGGAACGAGAACATCGCGCCGATCATGAGGATCTGCAGGGCGTTGGCGCCAGCGACCTGCCGCGAGCGCAGCATCCGCAGCGGCATGAGCGGCGTGCGGGCGGTGGCCTGGCGCAGCACGAACCCGGCGAGCAGCAGCACGGCCAGGCTCGCGGTGAGGAGGCGGTTGCCGCTCGTCTGCACCACGGCGTAGATCCCGGCCATCAGGCCGCCGGTCACCAGCAGCGCACCGAGCGCGTCGGCGCCGGCGCGCAGGCCGAGGCCGCGGTCGGCCGGCAGGTACGGCACGGCCAGGGCCAGCGTGGCCAGGCCGATCGGCACGTTGATGAGGAAGATCCAGTGCCAGCTCAGGGCGTCGGTGAGCACGCCGCCGAGGACCTGGCCGAGGGAGGCGCCGGCCGCGCCGGTGAACGAGAAGACGCCGATCGCGCGGGCCCGCTCGCGCTGGTCCGGAAACAGCGTGACGAGGATGCCCAGGCTCACGGCGCTGGCCATCGCGCTGCCGGCGCCCTGCAGGAACCGGGCCGCGATGAGCATCGCCGGCCCGTTCGACAGGCCGGCGAGCACGGACGCGGCCACGAACACCGCGGTCCCGGCCAGCAGGGTGCGCTTGCGGCCGAGGAGGTCGCCGAGCCGCCCGGCGAGCAGCAGGAGGCTGCCGAACGCGATCAGGTAGGCGTTGATGACCCAGGTGAGGCCCTCGGGGGTGAACCCGAGGTCGCGCTGCATGACGGGCATGGCGACGGTGACGATGCTGCCGTCGAGAACGACCATGAGCATGCCGGTTGCGAGCACGGCAAGCGCGAGCCAGCGGTTCTGTTTCATGAGTAGGACCGTAGCGGAACGTCTGCTATGGAACTATCTCTTATGGGAGGGTGTGATATTCCTCAAACCGGCGCGGCGCTACTGGCGGGCGCGGCGGACGCCGTGCGCCTCGGCCGGGGTGGCCAGGTGCCCCTGGGTGAGCCTGGTCAGGGCCCGCACGAACACCGCGCGCTCGTCCTCCGGCAGCGCGTCGAGCACCGCGGCATGGACCGAGTCGGCGATCTGCTGGCTGCGGGCGGCCAGCTCCGCGCCCTCGGGGGTGACGGCGATGATCCGGGCCCGGCGGTCGGTGCTCGACGGGCGGCGCAGCGCGTAGCCGGCCTTCTCCAGGGCGTCGACCGTGACCACCATCGTGGTCTTGTCCATGCCGCCGATCTCGGCCAGCTGGATCTGGGTGCGCTCCTCGCCCAGTGCGTGCGTGAGCACGCAGTGCATCCGCGGGGTGAGGCCGATCTCGGCCATCGCCGCCGTCATCCGGGTGCGCAGCACGTGACTGGTGTGGTCGAGCAGGTACGACACGTCCGGCGTGGGTGTTTCGGCCATGGCATCCAGCATAGAGAGCCGCCGCCGGTACCTCGCGCGGTCGATGCCCTCAGGGCCCGCCATGGGGCCCGGCGGTACCGAAGGGACACCGCCCGGGGCGTCGCACGCAGGAGTGACAAGCGGGCTTGATACCGTCCGCAGCGATGACCGCGCAATTCGTCCTGGCCAACACGCGCCTCGCACCGGTGCCGCTGACCCCCGAGGTGCGCCTGCACCTGGCCGACGAGGCCATTGAGCTGTGGGAGCGGACCGAGTCCGAGCAGGGCGAGCAGATGCCGCCGCCGTTCTGGGCGTTCGCCTGGGCGGGCGGGCAGGCCCTCGCGCGGTACGTGCTGGACCACCCCGCGCTCGTCCACGGGTCCGACGTGCTCGACCTGGCGGCCGGGTCGGGCCTGGTGGCGATCGCGGCGATGCACGCCGGGGCCGCCCGGGTCACGGCGGTGGAGATCGACGCGCTGGCGGTGACCGCGATCGGGATCAACGCCGACGCGAACGCGGTCGCGGTGACGCCGCTGCTCGGCGACGTGCTCGAGCAGGAGCCCGACGCCGACGTGGTGCTGGCCGGGGACGTCTTCTACAGCCGGGAGATGACCCGGCGGATGCTCGCCTACCTGCGCCGGGCCGCCGGGCGGGGCGCGCGGGTGCTGGTCGGCGACCCGGGGCGGGCGTACCTGCCGAAGGACCATCTGACGCTGCTGGCCGAGTACGACGTGCCGGTGCCGCAGACGCTCGAGGACGCCCCGATCAAGCGCACCACCGTGTGGGCGGTCAACCCGTAGATGACGACGCCGGCGCAGATCCCGCCGCCGCGGCTGCCCGTGAGTGGCGAGCCGCTGGGCGACTTCACCGACGGGTGGCTGGCCAACCGCCGGCTCTCGGCGCACACCCGGGCCGCGTACCGGCGGGACGTGCAGCAGTACCTGCGCTGGTGCGCCGGCCGCGAGGTCGACCCGCTGCGGGCCTCGTTCCTGCACGTCAACGCGTACGCGCGGGACCTCGAGGCGACCGTCGACGCACGGACCGGGCGGGTGCTCGCGCCGGCCAGCGTGGCGCGGAAGCTCTCGGCGCTGTCGAGCTGGTACCAGTTCCTGGTGCGGCTGGACGCGGTGCCGGCCAACCCGGTCGGGGGCGCGGACCGGCCGCGGGTGGCCCGGGACGTGTCGGCCACCGTCGGGCTGGCCGCGGCCGAGGTCGACGCGATGCTGGCCGCCGCCGCGCGGCTGGAGGGCCCGACCGCGGCCCGCGACCGGGCCGTGCTGGTGCTGCTGGCCGACCTGGGCCTGCGGGTCGGCGAGGTCGTGGCCCTCGACGTCGAGGACCTCGGGGCGGAGCGCGGGCACCGCACGGTGCGCTTCGTCGGCAAGGGCGGCAAGGCGCGGCGGCGGGCGCTGACCCCGGCCGTGGTGCGGGCCATCGACGAGTACCTCCCGGTGCGCGGCGACACGCCCGGGCCGCTGTTCGCCACCGCCACCGGCGGGCGGGTCGACCGGCACGCCGTGTTCCGGCTCGTGCGGCGGCTGGCCCGCGACGCCGGGGTGCCGGCCTGGGAACGGCTCTCGCCGCACTCGCTGCGGCACGCGTTCGCGACCGCGGCCCGGGACGAGGGCGTGTCGCTGGAGGACGTGCAGGACGCCATGGGCCACGCCGACCCGCGCACCACGCGCCGCTACGACCGGGACCGGTACAACCTCGATCGGGACCCCGCCTACGCCCTGGCGGCGGCGCGCTCCCGCCGCAAGCCCGGCTGACCTGTGGTCTTGGCACGACGGCGCTGGCAGGGAGGCCCCCAGGGCCGACCGGTGTCTGACGGGAGCAACGGAGCCCTGGTTGGGCGGACCTGAGCCATCCGGCTTTTAGATCAGGGCGGCGAAGTGCTCGTGCAGGTCGGCGGAGATGTCGGCCTGGCCGAGGCGGCGCAGGGTCCACAGCGACGCCAGTAGCGCCGGCCGCTCGTCGCCGCGGCCGGCCGCCCACGCCGCGTGTTCGATGAGCAGGGCCGCGGTGAAGGCGTGGCCCAGGCGCAGCGCCAGCTCCCGCGCCCCGGCCACGACCCGCGGGTTGCGGGGGTCGGCGGCCGCGGTGGCCACGTCGGCGGCCAGGCGCGCGGTCGCGGCGGCGAGGGCCTCGGCGACCCCGGGCAGGCGGTGGGCGCCGGCGCCGGCGTCGGCGGCCGCGGTGAGCCGGTGCAGCAGCGGCGCCGCCCCGTCCGCGGCGGACAAGGCCCGCAGCACGTCGACGGAGAGCACGTTCGTGGTGCCCTCCCAGATCGGCAGGACCTGGGCGTCGCGCAGCAGCCGGGGGATGCCGGTGTCCTCGACGTAGCCGGCGCCGCCGAACGCCTCCAGGTACTCGCTGGCCGAGGCGACCGCGAGCCGGCCGGTGGTGAGCTTGGCCAGGGGCGCGGCGAGGCGCAACTCGGCGGCCGCGGCGGCGTCGCCGTGCTCGGCCCGGCCCAGCAGCGCGAACGAGTGCGCGGCGAGCGCGAACGCGCCGGCGGCGTCGACGGCGAGGCCGCCGAGGGTGGCGCGGTGCAGCGGGTGGTCGGCGAGGACCCCGCCGGCGATGGTGCGCTCGGCGGCGTAGCTCAGCGCGTACTCGAGGCCGCGGCGCATCCCGCCGGCCGCCGCGGCCGCGTTGTGCAGCCGGGTGACGACGACGAGGGTCATCATGGCGGCCAGGCCGGGCCGGGCCGGGTCGGCGAGCGGGAACGCCTCGACGCCGTCGAGACGAACCTCCCCCGTCGGTACCGCGCGGGTGCCCAGCTTGTCCTTGAGGCGCAGCACCTGCAGGCCCTCGGCGGGGCGCACGCCGTCGGCGGCGTAGCGGGGCACGAGGAACGGCACCAGGGTGCGGGACCCGGGGCCGGCGCCCTCGGGGCGGGCCAGGGCGACCGCCATCGCGGAGTCGATCGCCGAGCAGAACCACTTGTCGCCGGTGAGGCGCCATCCGCCGCTGCCGTCGGGGTGCGCGGTGGTGGTGGAGCGGGCGATGTCGGAGCCGCCCTGCGACTCGGTCATCCACTGCCCGGAGGTGACGGCGACGTCCGGGTCGGTCGAGGTGAGGCGGGCCAGCCACCCGCCCTGGGCGCCGGACTGGGCGAGCAGGGCGGCGGCGCCGTCGGCCATCGCGACCGGGCAGGAGAACGTCGCCGACTCGGGGCCCCACAGGTGCAGCAGGGCGTGCTGGACGACGCGCGCGCCCGGGCCCCACGCGGCGCGGGCGTCCGGCAGGTACGGCAGCGCGACGACGCCGTGCCGGGCGGCCGCGGCCCGTTGCGCCTGCCAGCCGGCGCTCGTGTCGACGCGCTCGACGCGCCGGCCCCAGGCGTCGAACCGCGTCAGCGCCGGCGGGTGCGTCTCGGCGTCGTGGTGCGCCTCCCGCAGCGGCCCGAGCACCTCGGCGGACAGGCCGGCCAGGCGCTGCCCGGCGGCGGCGTGGCCGTCCTCGCCGAGCAGCCGGTCCAGCCAGCCGCGCAGCTGGGGGTCGGCGGTGTACGGGTCACGCAGCGACGGGCCGCCCTGCACGAATCGCGTCATGGCACACAGGTTACCGTCCGGTACGGTTGCGATACTTGATCGCGTGACCTTCCACATCGACACCGGGCAGCGCCGGGCCCGGCTCGCCTGGCGGCACGGGCTGGCCGGGCCGGTGCCGCCCGGCAAGGGACCCGAGGACGTCGCCGCCGACCTGGTGGCCCTGCACGCGACCGACCCGGCGACCGTGCACCTGTCGGTCGCCGCCCGGCTGCACGCGCCGCTGGTCGCGAACGTCGAGGAGGCGCTGTACGAGCGGCGGACCCTGCTGCGGATGCTCGGCATGCGGCGCACCATGTTCGTCGTGCCGGTCGGGTTCGCCGGGGTCGTGCAGGCCGGCGCGACCCGCGCGGTCGCCACCGAGCAGCGTAAGCACCTGCTGCGCCACCTGGCCCAGGCCGGGGCCGGCGACGCCGCCTGGCTCGCCGAGGTGGAGGAGTCGACGTACGAGGCGCTGCGCCGCCGGGGCAGCGCGACCGCCGCGCAGCTGGCCGCCGACGAGCCGCGGCTGCGCACCCTCATGGTGCTGCCGCAGGGCAGCCAGTACGTCACCAGCCGGCTGCTGCTCCTGCTCGCCGCCGACGGCCGGATCGTGCGCGGCCGCCCGCTCGGCAGCTGGATCAGCACCCAGTACGCCTGGTCGTGCCTGCCCGACTGGCTCCCCGAGCCGATGCGGGAGCCGGAGCCGGCGACCGCGCGGACCGAGCTGGCCCGCGCCTGGCTGGCCCGCTACGGCCCCGGCACCGCCGCCGACCTCAAGTGGTGGACCGGCTGGACGATGACGCAGACCCGGGCCGCGCTGCGCGCCCTGGAGGCGGTCGAGGTCGCCCTGGACGGGGGAGAGACCGGATACGTGCTGCCCGGCGACGCCGACCCGGTCGAGGACCCGGGGCCGTGGGTCGCCCTGCTGCCCGGCCTCGACCCGACGGTCATGGGATTCCAGAGCCGCCACTGGTACCTCGGGCCGCATGCTCCGGAGCTGTTCGACCGCACCGGAAACACCGGCCCGACCGTGTGGGCGGGCGGGCGGATCGTCGGCGGGTGGGCGCAGCGGTCCACCGGCGAGGTGGCCGTCGAGCTGCTGGAGGAGGTGCCCGCGGCGACCCGCCGGGCGATCGCCTCCGCCGCCGGTGAGCTTTCCGGGTGGCTCGGGGGTGTGCGGGTGACACCGCGGTTCCGGACGCCGCTGGAGCGCCGGCTGACGGAAACTGTCACACCCGCTGGGTAGCGTGCAGCCCATGACGGTGGTGTGCTGGGTGGTCGCCGGGCTGGCGGCGGCGTTCGCGGCGGTGCGGCTGCTCGGGGCGGAGCGGGGGACGCCCCTGACGCAGCTGGTGACGTACACCCCGTATGCCGCCGCCGGCGCCCTCCTCGCCGGCGGGATCGTCCTCGCCGCCGGGGCCACCGGGCCGGGGCTGCTCTGCCTGGGCGCCGGGGTCGTGCTCGCCGGCCTGGTCGTGTCGCGGCTCGTGCCAGGGCGGGCGCCCGCCGACGGGGTGCGGCTGCGGGTGATGGCGGCCAACCTGCTCTTCGGCGCCGCGGCCACCGCCCGGTTCGTCGAGCAGGTGAAGGTCGACGACATCGACGTCCTCGCCGTGCAGGAGCTCACCGAGGAGGGCCTCGCCGCGCTGCACGCGGCCGGGATCGAGGCGCTGCTGCCGCACCGGGTGGTCGCACCGCGGCCAGGGGGCGGCGGGGCCGCGCTGTTCAGCCGGCACCCGATCGACGAGCCCGAGGTGCGGCTGCTCCCGCCGGTGCCGATGGCCCAGACCCGAGGCCTTGTGCGGGTGCCCGGGGCGGGGGCGGTGCTGGTCGAGTCGGCGCACCCGTACCCGCCGCGGCGGGGGTGGGTGCGGGTGTGGCGGGACAACCTCGCCGACCAGCCGCGGCCCGACCCGGCCGGCCCTCCGGTGGTGCTGCTCGGCGACTTCAACGCCACCGCCGACCACGCGGCGCTGCGCCGGCTGCTGCGGGCCGGGTTCCGCGACGCCGCCTCCGCGCGCGGGCGGGGGCTGGCGCCGACGTGGCCGCGCAAGACCTCGGCGCACGCGGCGCTGCCGTTCTGGACGCCGCCGGTGCCGCTCGACCACGTCCTGGTCGAGCGGCGCATCGGGGTGCGTGAGTTCGGCACCCGCGTCATCGCCGGCTCCGACCACTGGGCCGTCGTCGCGGAGCTGGTCCTTAAACCCTCTACGATGTAAGGTGTTTCCTTCGTCGCGCACACGGGAGGGTCGTTGAACTCGATCAGGATCGTCGGGGCCAGGGAGAACAATCTCCGCAACGTCACCGTCGAGGTGCCCAAGCAGGCCATCACCGTCTTCACCGGCGTGTCCGGGTCCGGCAAGTCGTCGCTGGTCTTCGACACCATCGCCGCCGAGGCGCAACGGCAGCTCAACGAGACGTTCACCGCCTTCGCGCGGGCGCGGCTGCCGAAGTACGGCCAGCCCGACCTCGACTCGGTCGAGAACCTCTCCGCCGCCATCGTCGTGGACCAGAAGCGCCTCGGCGGCGGGTCCCGCTCCACGGTCGGCACCATCACCGACATCTCCGCCATCCTGCGGCTGCTGTTCTCCAGGGTCGGCACCCCGCAACTCGGCGCGTCCAACCTGTTCTCGTTCAACGACCCGCAGGGCATGTGTCCCGAGTGCGAGGGCATCGGCCGGATCACCACCCTCGACCTCGACGCGTTCCTCGACCGCGGCAAGTCCCTCAACGAGGGTGCCCTGCTGCACCCGGACTTCCAGCCCGGCACCTGGTACTGGCAGATGTACGCGGCCAGCGGGTATTTCGACATGGACAAGCCCCTGGAGCGCTACGGCGAGCAGGAGTGGCACAACCTGCTGCACGGCCGCGGGAAGCTGCCCGTCGCCGTCGGCGGCGGGCAGATGAACGCCACCTACGAGGGCGTCGTGGAGAAGTTCACCCGGCTGTTCATCAAACGGGACGTGGCCGAGATGTCGGAGCGCACCCGCAACCGGGTCGCGCAGTATGTCACCGAGGCCGTCTGCCCGTCCTGCAACGGCGCCCGGCTCAACGAGGCCGCCCGGTCGGTGCGGGTCGCCGGCCGCTCCATCGTCGAGCTGGCCGCCCTGGAGGCCACCGAACTGGTCGAGGTGCTGCGCACCGTCGAGGCGCCGGTGGCCGCGCCGATGGTGGAGAGCCTCCTGGACCGGGTCGGCAACCTCGTCACCATCGGCTTGGGCTACCTGAGCCTCGACCGGGAGACCGCGACCCTGTCCGGCGGCGAGTCGCAGCGCATCAAGATGGTCCGGCACCTGTCCAGCGCCCTGACCGACATGATGTACGTCTTCGACGAGCCCAGCATCGGCCTGCACGCCCGCGACGTCGCCCGGCTCAACACCCTCCTGCGCAAGCTGCGCGACAAGGGCAACACCGTCCTCGTCGTCGAGCACGACCGCGACGTCATCGCCATCGCCGACCACGTCATCGACATCGGCCCCAAGGCCGGCGCCCACGGCGGCGAGGTCGTCTTCGCCGGCGCCGTCGCCGCCCTCGCCGACGCGCCCACCCTGACCGGCCGCCACATGCGCCACCGCCTGCCGCTGAAGACCGAGGTCCGCCCCCGCACCGGCGTGCTCACCGTCACCGACGCCGCCGTGCACAACCTGCGCAAGGTCACCGTCGACTTCCCCGCCGGCGTCCTGACCGTCGTCACCGGCGTGGCCGGCTCCGGCAAGAGCTCCCTGGTCAACGAGGCGTTCCTGACCCAGCACCCGCAGGCCATCGCCATCGACCAGTCCGCCGTCGGCGCCTCGATCCGCTCCAGCCCCGCCACCTACACCGGCGTCATGGACGAGATCCGCGCCCTGTTCGCCAAGGCCAACAAGGTCAGCCCCGGCCTGTTCAGCTTCAACTCCAAGGGCGCCTGCCCGGCCTGCCAGGGCCTCGGCGTCATCTACACCGACCTGGCGTTCATGGACGGCCTGAAGTCCATCTGCGAGGAGTGCGAGGGCCGCCGCTTCCGCCCCGAGGTCCTGCAGCACCGCCTCCGCGACCGCACCATCGCGGAGGTTCTCGACATGACCGCCGAGGAGGCCGCCGCGTTCTTCCCGGAGAAGAAGCTCCAGCCGATCCTGCGCGCCCTGGTCGACGTCGGCCTGGACTACCTGCGCCTCGGCCAGCCCCTGAGCACCCTGTCCGGCGGCGAGTGCCAGCGCGTGAAGCTCGCCACCGAGCTGCACAAGTCCGGCACCGTCTACGTCATGGACGAGCCCACCACGGGCCTGCACATGTCCGACATCCAGCACCTGCTCGCGATCATCGACCGCCTCGTCACCCAGGGCAACTCGGTCATCGTCATCGAGCACAACCTCGACATCATCAAGAACGCCGACTGGATCATCGACCTCGGCCCGGAGGGCGGCGCCGCGGGCGGCCAGATCATCTTCGAGGGCACCCCGTCGGACCTCCTGGCCTTCGCCCCATCCCACACCGCAGACGCCCTGCGCCAGGAGGTCGCCGGTTAGCCCAGCAGCACGAACGTGACGGCCTCCGGCGACGTCGGGGGCCGCACCCACACCTCGACCCCGTACGGCCCTTCGCCGACCGGCACCGGCGTCTGCTCGTCGCTCACCGTCATCGCGACCGCCAGCCCGCCGTCCTCCTCGACGACGATCCTGGCGGTGTGCACGCGCGTCCAGTCCCCGTCGAAGTGCGGCCGCCCGCGAAACACGGCCACGTCGACGGTGCCCTCCGAGTCGGGCCGCGTCGCCACGAGGATGCAACCGGTGCCGGACACCGCCCATTCGCCGCCGTCCCACTGCGGCGGCCAGTACCCGTCCTCCGACGCCCCGAGCCGACCGGCCTTGAGCGCGATCTGCCCATGTTCGGGCTCGATGCCCACCGCCACCAACAACGCAGCCTCATCCACACACGTGATCATGCCACTGGTTCCGCTACGGTCACACGATGCGCATACCGTACGGTTCACGGTCCCTGAGCTACCGCGACGCCGTGACCCTCCTGGACGGCGCGGACGGCCCCATCACCGCGCTGGTCGCCACGATGACCAGCGCCGACGGCGATGCCGAGGCCGCGACCATGGGCGACGGGCCCCTCTTTGCTCAGCGCGGGCGGCTGGTCACGTGGTGCGCTGACATCCTGCGGGACCTGCCGGGGCGGATTGCCGGTATCGGGCGTTTCGAGCGCACCGAAATTCTGCTCGCGGTCCACTCGATACTGGCGGTAACCGCCTATCTCGAGAACACCGACCAGGACGATCTCAACTCGATCCCGTTCACGCGCCGTCGCCACGACGAGGTCGAGGCGTTCCTCACCGATCAGGAGTTGCCGGCGCCCTCGCCTGATGAGGACTTTCACGCAATCCGCGAACACTATCGCCATTACTACGAGTCGATTGACGTACTACTTGGCGCGAGTGCGGCGGCCGGCGCTCACCAGACATACAGCCTGTCCTATGCACGGTTGGCAGCGGACGTCCCGGAGTTCGCGGTGTGGGCCGGGCTCGAGACGGTCACACTGCGCGAGATTCTGGCGTCGATGAGTACCGGCGCGGCGGCCGACGCCCGGCGGGCCGACCTCGCCAAGCGCTATCGCGTGCGTCTCGACCGGAGCATCCTCGACTCGGCGGCGGTACCGCAGCACGTGGCGATGCCGACCCTCGGCGCCGCCTACGTCTCGCCCCGGTGCCGGGTGCGGACCTGCACCAGCGGCAGTCCCGCGTCCGAGTCGTGGTGGCACGACGGCCGCCCGGTCGAGGATCTCGGCGGATTCCTGGGCGCCCACCTCACCACCCCCTGGGCCGTGGCGGCGCCGCTCGTCGTGCTCGGCCAGCCCGGGTCGGGCAAGTCGGTGCTGACCCGGGTGCTCGCCGCCACCATGCCGGAGAACGACTTCCTGGTCGTGCGGGTGGAGCTGCGCAGCGTGCCGGCGGACACGTCGGTGCAGAACCAGATCGAGCAGGCGCTGTACCAGGAGATCGGCGAGCGGGTCGGGTGGGCCGAGCTGTCCCGCAGCGCCGGGGACGCGCTGCCGGTCGTGCTCCTCGACGGCTTCGACGAGCTGCTGCAGGCCACCGGGGTCAACCAGTCCGACTATCTGGAGCGGGTCCGGCAGTTCCAGGAGCGCGAGGCCGACGTCGGCCGGCCGGCGGCGGTCGTCGTCACCAGCCGTACCGTGGTCGCCGACCGGGCCCGGTTCCCGGACGGCACGGTCGTCGTGCGGCTGGAGCCCTTCGACGAGCCCCGCGTCCGCTCGTGGCTTTCCGTGTGGAACGGCGCGAACACCGCGAAGCTGGGCGCCCGCTCGCTCGCGCCGCTGCCGCCCGAGGCGGTGCTGGCCCACCCGGAGCTGGCCGGACAGCCGCTGCTGCTGCTCCTGCTCGCCCTGTACGACGCGACCGCCAACGAGCTGCAGCGCTCCGAGGCCGACCTGGGCCGGGGGGAGCTGTACGAGCGTCTCTTCGCCGACTTCATCGACCGCGAGGTCGACAAGCTCGGCTCGGACCTCACTGAGGCCGTGCGCCGCGAGGAGGCCGGCCGCGAGTGGCGGCGCCTGACGGCGGTGGCGATCGCGATGCTCAACCGCGGCGGCGACGTGATCACCGAGGCCGAACTCGACGCCGACATGCCGCACCTGCTCGACCCGGAGGACCTGCCGCGGCCCGATCCCCGGGACCTCAACCGGGCGCTGACCGTCGGGCAGTTCCTGGTCGGCCGCTTCTTCTTCATCCACGACTCTCAGGCGACCCGGGACGTCGGGCGCCCCGAGACCAGCTTCGAGTTCCTGCACGCCACGTTCGGCGAGTTCCTGGCCGCGCGGCACATCGTCACCGCCCTGAACGACCTCGCCGCCGACCGCGCCTTCCGGGCCGGGCGCCGCCAGCCGGGTCACCTCGACGCCGGCTACTTCTCCGCGGCGACGTCGTTCGTCACGGTCACCCGCCGCGGCCCGCTGCGCGCCTTCTGCCAGGCGATGCTGGACGCCCTCGACGAGCAGCGCCGCGCCGAGTGCCTCGGCCTCGTCCTGGAGCTGCTGCCGGACGCCGGCTACCCGCACCCGAGGTGGTCCCTGCAGGAGTACGAGCCGCTGCGGCGCCCCGTCGCCGCCCGCCACGCCGCGTTTTCCGCCAACCTGGTGTGGCTGGCCGTCGTCCTGTCCCGCGGCCGGATTCGCGGAGCCGACCTCTTCGGTGATGACGGCCCCGCCGCATGGATCCGGCATGCCCGCCTCTGGCAGAGCCAACTGCCGTCCGAAGACTTCGAGCGCCTCGTCGACGTCCTGCGCGTCGAGTACGACGGGTCCGACGTCACGGTGTCACATCCCGGCGGCCCTATCGCGTTGCTTCGTTCGCTGGGCTGGGTCACCAGGCCGCACGGGCCGTTCCCGGACTTCCTGGCGGACGCTGACAGCCCCGGCTGGCGCACGGCCCGGCTCGCCTTATTTCTGCAGGAAGATGGGGAAACATTGGACACGATGATCCCGATCTGGCGTGATCTCGGCCCGCAAGTGCGGTATTACGCAAGCGAAGGCCCGGTCTCGGCCTATCGCGTGCTGCTCGAGCTGCTCCTGCGGCCCGCGACCGACCTTCCGCCGATGGACCGCCTTGTCATCTACGGGCACGCGCTCGACATCTCTACAGGCGGCCGGACGCCGACACGGTTCGCGCAGCTCGTCTGGCGTCAGCTCCGCGACGACCTGCGGGTGCTGCCGCCGGCCGACGTGGCGCGGATGCTGCTGCAGAGGACCGGGTCGTTCGGGAGCGATGAGCAGGGCGCGTACGTGGTGGTGACCACCCTGCGGGGGCTGGTCGGGGCCGCGAGCGACCTCGCCGCACAGTTGGAGACCGCGCTGGAAAGTAGCCGAAAGGGGGTTGCTAGGCTCAGGTCGGCTCGGTGAGCGTGCTGGAGTCCGACCCATCACGCTCCCAGCTTTCCCCCTCTTGGTCCGCGTCCAGCGCCGCTTCCAGGGCGTTCAGGTGGCGGTGCCACAGGCGGCGGTAGGGGGCCAGCCACGCATCGATCTCGGCCAAGGGCTCCGGGCGCAGCTCGTAGAAGCGGCGCTGGGCGTCCGTGCGCACGCGGACCAGCCCGGCCTCCCGCAGCACGCGCAGGTGCTTCGAGGTGCCGGGCTGGGTCAGGCCCAGGCGATCGGTCAGGGCGCCGACGGGCTGGGGGCCGTCCAGCAGCGCGTCCAGGATGCGGCGGCGGGTCGGCTCGGCCAGGACTTCGAACGGCGCTACCACCCGTCGAGCCTATATGCCCACGACGGCATGCAGGGAGTCGGGAAGGGTGCCGGGGTGCAGGATGCCCAGGCGCTGGGTGGCTCGGGTCAGGGCCACGTAGAGGTCGTTGGCGCCGCGGGGGGACTCCTCGACCAGGCGCTCCGGGTCCACGACGATCACCCCGTCGAACTCCAGGCCCTTCGCCTGCTTGACCGTCAGCACCACGACCCGCGCGGTGAGGTCCGGCTGCTCGCCGACCGCGGCGTCCGGGACGGCCTTGCGCACGTGCGGTACCAGATCCTCGAAAATGCCCGCCGGGAGCAGCACGCCGAGGCGTCCCTCGCCAACGGCCTCGGCCTCGCGCTCGACCGCCTCCGTCAGGGCCTCGGCCAGCCGCGCCGGGGCGACACCGCGGATCCACGGCTCGACGCCGGCCTCGCGGACCGAGCGGGGCGGCTGGATGTCCGGGTCGATGCCGGCCAGGACGCCCGCGGCCACCGACATGATCTCGGCCGGGGTGCGGTAGTTGACGGTGAGCTCGCGCAGCCGCCAGCGCTCGCCCACGTACGGGGCGAGGACGTGCGACCACGAAGAGGCGCCGCCCAGGTCGCCGGTCTGGGCCACGTCGCCGACGACGGTCATCGAACGGCTCGGGCAGCGGCGCATGAGCAGCCGCCAGGCCATCGCCGAGAGCTCCTGGGCCTCGTCGACGATGACGTGGCCGAACGCCCACTTGCGGTCGGCGGCGGCGCGCTCGGCCGGGGTGAGAGCCTCCCCGTTGGCGTGGCGCTCGGCGAGGCGGTCGGCCTCCAGCAGGTCGGTGACCATGAGCAGCTCGGGGTCGTCCTCGTCCTCGACGTCGATCGAGCGGGAGCCGAACGCGATCTCCAGGGCGCCCTCGGCGTAGGCGACCTGCTGGCGGCGGCGCCGCTCGGCGATGATCTCCAGGACGGTCTCGTCCTCGCCGAGCAGCTCGGCGGCCTCGTCCAGCAGCGGCACGTCGGCCGGGGTCCAGCCCTCGCGCGCGGAGCGCTTCAGGCGCGGGTCGGCGCCGGCCGCGGCGAGGCGGGCGTCGGAGGCGAAGAGGCCGGCGACGAGCTGCTGCGGGGTGAGGATCGGCCACAGCCAGTCCAGCGCGCCCAGGACCTCGGCCTCGCCGCGCAGCTCGCGGCGGATCTCGGCGAGGTCGGCCTCCTCGAGCAGCTGGGCCTCGCCGGGGGCGTCGTCGCCGCCGAGGGGGTCATCGGCGTACGGGTCCAGGCCGATCGTGTCGGCGACGAGCAGCGACAGCGCGTGGATGATCTCCGCGTCGAACGCCGGGCGGGCCAGGTTGTGCAGCTTGCCGGTGCGCCGGGCGCGCTCGCGGGCGTCCTCGATGACGGCCGGCTCCAGCATGACGGTGTCGCCGTCGAGCAGGTCGAGGCGCAGCGGCAGCGCCTCGTCCGGCACCCGCTGCCGGTCGCCCACGGCCGCGGCGAGCACGCCGGCCATCTCGGCGCGCCCCTTGATCGCGGCGATCTTGGCGGGCTCCTCGCCGTGCGCGGTGACCCCCGGGAACAGGTCGCCCATGGTGCCCAGCAGCACGCCGGTCTCCGCGAGGGAGGGCAGGACCTGGGAGATGTACCGCAGGAACGTCGCGTTCGGCCCGACGATGAGCACGACCCGCGAGGAGAGCACCTGCCGGTGGGTGTAGAGCAGGTACGCGGCCCGGTGCAGCGCCACCGCGGTCTTGCCGGTGCCCGGCCCGCCCTGCACGACCAGCACCCCGCCGAGGTCGGCCCGGATGACGTGGTCCTGCTCGGCCTGGATGGTCTCGACGATGTCGCGCATCCGGCCCGTGCGCGACGCGGTGAGCGCCGATAGCAGGGCCGCCTCACCGGTCACCCCGTCGTGGGCGCCGCGCCCGGTGCCGTGGGCCTCGGTGAGGTCGAGCACCTCGTCGTCGAGGCCGGTGACGGCGCGCCGGTCGGTGCGGATGTGCCGGCGCCGGCGCACCCCGTCCGGGGCGGCCGCGGTGGCCAGGTAGAAGGGCCGGCTGGCCGGGGCCCGCCAGTCGATGAGCAGCGGCTCGTAGTCGTTGTCCTCGTCGAAGATGCCGATCCGGCCGATGTAGCGCCGCTCGCCGTCGGCGAAGTCGAGCCGACCGAAGCACAGCCCGTTCTCCACCGCGGAGTACTGCGCCAGCCGGTCGTTGTACAGCGTCGCCGTCGAGTCCCGGTGCGACCGGTCCGAGGGTGTCGCGCCGGTCTGCAGCAGCGCCTGCGACAGCGCGCTGGCCGCGTCCCCCCGCAGCCGGTCGAGGTGCCCGTAGAGCGTGTCGAGATGCTCCTGCTCCTCGACAATGTCAGCGGTGTCGGCGGTGTCGGATGAGTTTGACAACCCGTCTCCAGTCGGATAACATTCACAACACGGCGCCCTTTAGGGCGTCTTTTTTCATGCCAGAGCGGTCAACGATAGCCCTTGGCGGCCCTCCAGTGCGAATCGATGCGGCAAGGCACGCCGCCCGTCTCGGCCTTGCCTACGAAGGCCCCTGCACGGGCGGCGAGATCGGCGCCGGTTACGTCCGCTGGCCGGACGGCCGCCGCGGCGTGCTGTCCGAAGGCAACCCGGCCAGCGCGCCCCTGCTCGGCCTGGCCCGCGCGGCCGGCATCCCCGCCCCCTCCTACGACCTGATCGACGGCCGGGTCGTCGTGCAGTCCCTGCTGCCGGGCCGCCCGCCGGAGCGGATCGACCGGCGGCTGGTCGACGAGATGACCGCGGTGAGCCGCCGCTTCGCCGGCCTGTTGCGCGCCACCGAGGTCCCGCCGCTGCACCTGTACCTCCACCAGCCCGGCCCCGGCTTCTGCCACCACGACTCCCTGGCGCAGTATTCGCCACGCTCGGCCGCGCTGCTGTCCTCGATCCGCCGCGTTGCCCTGGACACCCTCCCCGGCGACGACCTGGTCCACGTCGACTTCCACCCCGGCAACGTCCTCGTCGCCCCCGACGGCGCCCTGACCGGCATCGTCGACTGGGACGGCGCCGGCCGCGGCACCCGCGCCTTCGACCTGGTCACCCTGCTGTTCTACGTCTGCCGCCGCGCCCCCGCCCTGGCCCGGCCGCTGGCCGCCGAGGCCGCGCAGCTCGCCCCGCCGGAGGTCCTGGAGGCCTGCTGGGCCCACATGAGCCTGCGCCAGGTCGACTGGTCCATCCGCTTCCACGGCCCGGCCGAGGCCGACGCCTGGCTCGCCATCGCCGAGAACCCCCCACCCGGCCTGCAGTAACGGACGGTTTCCGCTTATCCACAGGCGGTGCACAACCCCACGCCCACCTCGGCGCTAGCGCCCCCGAGGACCGCGCCGAGCTCGCCAACTGCGCGCTGACGATCATCGAGTGGGACTTCAGCGAAACCTGGTTTGAGGGTTGTGGCGCCGTGGACGTGCCGGGTCGCGCGGAAGGTTCAACCGTCGGTTCAGCGGTACGGTTCAGGGGTATGACTGCTACTGCTCCCGTCGGCGCCGCCGACCTCATCGGGATGCTGGGCCGGCGGCCGCGGCTGCTGGCGCTCGGGGAACCGACCCACGGCGAGGACGTGCTGCTCGAGCTGCGCAACGATCTCTTCCGCGAGCTGGTGGAGGCGCAGGGGTACCGCCGGATCGCCATCGAAAGTGACTGCCTCCTCGGCCTCGAAGTCGACGCCTACGTCACCACCGGCCGGGGTGACCTCGACGACGTCATGGCCCGCGGCTTCAGCCACGGCTTCGGGGAGTCCGCCGCCAACCGCGATCTGGTCCGCTGGATGCGCGCCCACAACGAGCACCGGCCCGAGGCCGAGCAGGTCCGGTTCGCCGGGTTCGACGGGCCGCTGGAGATGAGCGGCGCCGCCAGCCCCCGCACCGCCCTCACCGCGCTGCACGCCCGCCTCGGCCCCGGCCCGGTGCCGTGCACCGCCGGGGAGCTCGACGAGCTGCTCGGCGACGACGAACGCTGGACGAACCCGGCCGCGATGATGGACCCGAGCCAGTCCATCGGGCGCGGCGCCGAGGCGCAGCGGCTGCGGCTGATCGCCGACGACCTCGCCGGGCTCGTCGAAACGCACGCCCCCGAGCGCGGCGACCTGGGCCTCCTGCGGCTCTACGCGCGCACCGCCGCGGGGCTGCTGCGTTACCACGCCGGCCTCGCCGACCCGTCGCCGCAGCGGCTGGGCAGGCTCTGCGCCCAGCGCGACGCCATGATGGCCGCCAACCTCCTCGCCCTCGCCGCGGACGCCCCCACCCTTGTCCACGCCCACAACGCCCACCTGCAGCGGGACAGGTCCACGATGCGGATGGCCGGCATGGACCTGCGGTGGTGGAGCGCCGGGGCGATCGCCGCGACCGACCTGCGCGACGGGTACGCGTTCGTGGCCACCGCACTGGGCGCCATCCGCCACCACGGGGTCGGCGAACCGCCGCCGGACACGCTCGAGGGGATGCTGTACGCCGAACCGGAGCAACGCTTCCTCGTCGACCTGCGCCGGGCGGGCGACAGGCTCGCCGCCGCGGTGCCGAGGGTGTCGCCCTGGTTCGGGTACGCCTCGCTGGCCCCGGCCCACGTCCGCAACTACGACGCGATCGCCTTCATCAAGGACTCGCCGCCGCGGTAGCGGACGCCTCCGCGGCCTGCCGGTGCGGGTCGGTCCGGGCGTCGTAGCGGGTGAAGCCCGGCATCAGCGGGGCGCAGGCCGCGACCACGCCCGAGCACAGCAGGCCGCCGACGACGATCGCCGGGCGCAGGCCGACCCACCCGGCCATCAGCCCGGAGCGCAGCTGGCCGGCGGTCGGGCCGATCGAGTACGACAGCAGCTCGATCCCGGCGAGGCGGCCGCGCAGGTGGTCGGGGATCGTCTGGTTCCAGATCGTGGAGCGGAACAGCCCGGACACCATGTCGGCGCCGCCGGCCACGGCCAGCAGCGCCAGCGCGGCCCAGATGCCGGGGGCCAGCCCGAACCCGGCGATGGCCAGGCCCCACACCCCGGCGGCGATCAGCACCGCCCGGCCGTGGTGGTGCACCCGGGACGTCCACCCGCTGGTGAGGGAGATCACCAGGGAGCCGATGGTCGGCGCGGCGTACAGCAGCCCCAGCGCCCACCGGGCGTGCAGCGCGTCGGCCACGAACGGGAACAGGGCCATCGGCATGGCCAGGAACATCGCGGCGAGGTCGACGAAGTAGGTGCCCAGCAGCTCGGGGCGGGACCAGGCGTACCGCGCGCCGCGGGCGACGGCGGCGAGGCTCGGCCGTTCGGCGTGCTCCGACGGCGGGACCGGCCGCAGCGCGTACAGCAGCGCAATCGAGGCCAGGAACGTCGCCACGTCGATCGCGTACGCGACCTGCACGCCGGCCGAGACGACCAGGACCCCGCCGACCGCCGGCCCGGCGATGGCCCCGATCTGGTAACGCAGCGCCTGCACGGCGTTGGCCGCGGTCAGCTCGTCGCGGGGGATCAGCCGCGGGATGAGCGCGTCCAGCGATGGCCGCTGCAGCCCGTCGAGCGCGGCGACGGCGCCGGCCACGACGTACAGCGGCCACACCGCGGGGCTGGGCAGCAGCGCGTTGACGAGCAGCCCGCCGGCGCACACGGCCATCCCGGCCTCGCACCACAGCACCACCCGCCGCCGGTCGGCCGCGTCGGCGATCGCACCGCCCCACAGCCCGCTGAGGATCATCGGGACGAGCTCGACCACGCCGACGACACCGACCGCGACGTACGAGCCGGTGAGCAGCTTGAGCTGGAACGGCACGGCGACGAGCGTGATGAAGCTGCCGAACATCGTGATCACGCCGCTGCCCAGCAGCAGCCGGTAGTCCCGATGCCGCAGCGGCCGCACGTCGAGGCGGAAGTCACTGAGGCGCACGAACCGGGGAGCCTACGGCCGCGGGCGCGCCGCGGCACCCGATTTACACCAGGCGGAGCTGGCCCCCGGTGCGGGCGGCGGGCCCGAGGTTGCCGGTGCGGTGGTGACGGCGGCACAGCACCTGGTAGTGCACGTCGGCCGGGCTGGCGTCGGGGACCACGCCGTCGGCGGTGGTGTCGCCGATGACGACCTGGTCGCCCTCGCGGGCGATGACGCCGTCGACGACGCGGGCGTTGAGCAGCCCGGCCCGGCCGCACCAGCACAGCACCTCGACCTGGACCCGGGTGACCTCGTCGGCGAGCTCGAAGAGCCGCTGGGCCGCCGGGAACAGCGCGGTGCGGAAGTCGGTGGCCAGGCCGAAGGCGTAGACGTCGACGTCGGAGTTGTCGACGAGGTCGGCCAGCTGCTCGATCTGCTCGACGGTGTAGAAGCTGGCCTCGTCGCAGATGAGGTAGTCGACCCGGATGCCCCGGGCCCAGCGGTCCCGCACGAGGTCGCGCAGGTCGAGGCCGGCCACGTCGACGGCGTCCTTGCCCAGGCCGATGCGGGTGCTGAGCCGGCCCGGGCCGGCCCGGTCGATGGTGGTCAGCACCAGGCCGTGGCGGCCCTGGCGGGCGTGGTTGTAGTCCATCTGCAGCGCGAGGGTGGATTTGCCGCAGTCCATCGGGCCGTAGAAGAACTTCAGCCGGCCGCCGCGGCGAAGGCGGCTGTCGCCGGCGGCCACGCAGGCCGCGGGGTCGTCGTCGGTTGGGGTCACGGCGTGGAAGCCTACTGGGCGCCCATCCGCGCGAAGAGGTCGGCGGCTTCGCGCAGCGCCGCCGGGTCGCCGGTGCACAGGCCGAGGCCGTGCAGGGCGCGGGCCTGCTCGTGGCGGTAGCCCATGCGCCTGGCCTGGTCGAGCACGGCGGCGTACACCGGGGCGGCGTCGCCGGGCCGGCCGGCCAGCCGCAGCCCGGTGCCGAGGTTGTTGCCGGTGAGACAGGCCACGTGCGGCTCGAGCGGCTCGGCGGCCCGGTGCGCGGCGGCGAGCAGGTCCAGGCCGTCGCCGGGCCGGTCCAGCGCCAGCTCGGCCAGCCCGAGCTGGCTGCGGGCCAGGCACGCCAGCGCGGGGCCGATCTCCGGGGACGGGTCGGCCAGCAGCGCCCGCAGCAGCAGGGCGGCGAGCCGGTGGTGGCCGAGGCGCTGGTGGATGACGGCGAGCTCGAAGCGAGCGTTGGCGGCCAGGGACGGCAGCCGGTCGAGGCGGCCGACGGCGTGGGCGCGGCGGGCGACGGTGAGGGCCTCGCCGGTGCGGCCGAGCTGCTGCAGGATCGTGGCCAGGGACGTCCACTGGCCGAACGCCCAGCTCCGGTCGGCGCCGTAGACGGCGAGCATGGAGTCCTCGAGCAGGGCGAGGGCCTCGCGGAGGCGGCCGGCGTAGAGGTAGACGGCGGCGAGGTTGTTGCGGGCGCGGAAGCCCCAGCCGGGGTGCTCGACGATCCGGCCGAGGTGGTGTGCGGCATCGTCGAGGTGGCCGGCGCGGGCGTAGGCGGAGGCCAGGTAGTTGTGGGCCATGGCGGCGAGCTCGTCGTCGGCGAGGGCCTCGGCGCCGGCCAGGGCACGGCGGTGCAGGTCGATGGAGACGTCGTTCATCGAGTTGCGGAACAGGTACCCCCACAGGGCCCGGGTGAGCAGCGCGGCGTGCCGGTGCCGGCCGAGCCGGTCGGCGAGGTGGACGGCGGCGATGAGGTTGGCGATCTCCCGGTCGAGCCAGGCGCGGGTGGCGGCCAGGTCCGCGAACGTGGGCGTGCCCGGCACGCCGGGGAGGTCGTCGACGGCGCCGCGGTCCCGGCGGGGCTCCCAGAAGCGGGTGGCGGCGGCGGTCGCGGCCACGTACCAGTCCAGCAGCCGGTCGGTGGCCTCGGCGTGGCCGGGGTCGGCGGCGGCGAGCCCGGCGGCGTACTCGCGCAGCAGGTCGTGCAGCCGGAACCGGCCCTCGGCCGGCTCGAGCACCAGGTGGGCGTCGGCGAGCCGGCCCAGCGCCGCGGACGTCTCGGCGGCGCTCAGGCCGGCGAGGGCCGCAGCGGCGGGGACGGCGAACTCGCCGGAGGGGTGCAGCCCGGCGAGCCGGAACAGCCGCTGGGCGGGCTCGTCGAGCTGCCGGTACGACAGCTCGAACGCCGCGTGCGCAGAGCGCCCGTCGACGGTGAGGTCGACGGCGGCGGGTGTCGGCGACCGGTGTCGGCCGATTGCGTCTACTGTGGAATCGGGACCAGCTATTTGCCGGTTTCGGTGGCGCGTGTTTCATTTGCGG